>CAZXVG010000067.1:0-6565 GCA_964644205.1 uncultured Dehalococcoidales bacterium
GGGTGTAGCGCAGCCTGGTAGCGCACCTGAATGGGGTTCAGGTGGTCGCCGGTTCAAATCCGGCCACCCCGATTTTTCATATAAGCCCGGGCCGACGAAGGAGAGCCCCGTCGACATCCTTCACCCAGCGCAGCCGTCCCTTTCACCAAATGGAAATCCGTAAACGACTAGCGCCTTTCCCGATAACCACTAAGAGCCACCGGGAAACAGCCGCTTACGGATTACACTACGCCCCGAAGGGTTCACAGCACGGATATTCGGTTAATAAATCAGGCCGCCATTACTTCTTCAGGGGTACGGGCTTTATCACCTGATGGTTATCAATCTCGATACCGCCGTCAACCACCAGGGTGTGACCGGTTACATGCGAGGACTCGTCCGAAGCCAGGAACAAGGCCGCATAAGCGACCTCCTCCGGCTTACCCAACCGCCCCTGCGGGATTATCTTCTCGAACGCCCTCACCTCTTCCGGGGGCGATTTAAGTGCCATCGGGGTAGCGATAATGCCCGGGTTGAGCGCATTTACCCTGATGTTCTTCTTGGCCAGCTCCATGGCCGTTATCCGCGTCAGGGCGAGCACCCCGCCCTTGGTAGCACAGTAGGGGCTTAGATTACGCGTCCCCCGCTCGCCGCACTGGGAGGCGGTATTGATGATTGAGCCCCCTCCCCTCTTCAGCATCTCGGGAATGGCATACTTCATGCCCAGCCAGACACCCTTCAGGTTTACGGCCATAACCTTCTCCCACTCCTCCTCGGTAACATCCTCGGTAAAGGCCGGACGACCAATAATGGCCGCGTTGTTGTACATTATGTCCAGCTTCCCGTACTTCTCTATCGCCTTCTTCACCGCACTCTCGACATCCCTGGCCTTGGAGACATCGGCCCTGACGAACATCGCCTCCCCGCCGCCGTCCTTAATCATCTTCACCGTCTCCTCACCCGCCTTGGCATCCCAGTCGACGACCACTACCTTCGCCCCCTCACGGGCAAAGAGCAGCGCCCCCGCCTGACCCATCCCCATCCCGGCACCGGTGATAATGGCTACTTTATTGTCCAGTCTACCCAATTTCTCCTCCTTGTATCGCACAGAATTCTCGCCCTCGCTCAGGTCGAGGGCGCCCCGATAAACACAGGGCTACTGAGAGCCCTCATTTATGTCGCTACCAGCTCTCAGTAGCCCCTTTTCCTTCGACTACCTAGAAAAGTAGTCCCTTTCACTTCACTCCGCTGTCTCAAGCGAATTAGTAGCCCTGGTACATCTCCCTCATCTCAAAGCTGGGCTGCGGGAACCCGTAGGCATCCTGAGGATCGCAGGGTACCCACAAGTCCCACCTGCCTCTCGGCAATCCAGGATAAGGCGGCACGCCACCAATCTGAATGGTGTCAATGTTGCTGGCGTCAACCATGAAGAACGGGCACTGGTAGAACTTCTCTACCGGCTGACCCAGAATGACGTTGGTCATAGCCACCTGGAGACAAACATCGGTCGGCTCTACGCCGCCGTGGGTCGAGCAGGTATCAGCCCTGCCTTCCCTGATGGCGTCCCACATGGCAATCTCGGCGTCGTTAGAAGCGATTATGATGTGTCCCGGGTCGTCCAGAGGCAGTAGCTTACCAATCGACTCCAGCCCGGGGACCATGCCGGCGCCACCGCATCCATGGTGGAAGAGAGCCACGATTTCAGGATGGGCCATAACCATGTCGGCGGTAATGGTCGCCGTCTGCTCTTCAGCCCAGTTGGTATCCGCGGACTGTATCACTGTAATCCACGGGTAGCGGTCGATTACCTTGTGGAAGCCCTCGCTGCGCAGCTGGGCGGTCGCCATCTCACGCATACCCCACAATTCAGCGATGGTACAGGGCTTATCGGGGCCGTAACCTCGCGCCTGAAGGTCGTCTACCAGCCACTCGCCCAGAATATCGGTGCCGCCCGGGCCCTCAAACTTATGGGCGATAAACGAGGTAACCGCATCGGTATCGATGCCGCAGTCAAGGGTGAAGACCGGGATATGTAACTCGTAGACCATCTTCTCCACCACCGGGATCTCCAGCTCAGCGCTCACGGAATGGCACATGAACCAGTCCGGGTGCATTGATACCGCCATGTCCTCGAAGAAACCTATCTGGTAGTCAAGGTTAAAGGCGGCACCAAAGGTGGTCCAGTTCTCACCCTTATCTCCCATGCCGAACCGCGGGAACCAGTCCTCCAGCATCTTTACCGCCTGCGCCATGGGCTCAACCTCCAGGGTGGAGCAGGTGTAGGCAATCTTGTAGGGAGAACCATCCGGCTTAACAAAAAAGTCCTTCCAGGGGTTCCATTGAAGGGTCGGATTCATCTGTCCCCTAGCTACCAGGTCGGCCAGTTCCGGGAAATCCGCAACTGTAAGCCCCTCTTCAGGCGTGGTCGGGGCGGTAGGAGTAGTCGGGGTGGTCGGGGTGGTCGGAGTGGTCGGAGTAGTCGGGGTGGTCGGGGTGGTCGGGGTGGTCGGAGTAGTAGTACACCCGGTCAAAATCAGAGCCACCACTACAGCCACTGCCATCAGTGGCACTACAAATCTCTTCATTCCTCGTCTCCTTTCCTTTGAGTCTTAGACAGTCTCTAGTCTTAGACAGTCTCCAGTCATTCTCACCAACTCAAGTACCGTGCTCCATAGGCACCGCCCTCCTTCTCCTGACTTTGACCCAGGATTAATAAGGCTACCCCGTTAAAGCCGGGAAAACACATTCAATTTGTTAAGACTCATGGGAGACCAGGGCAAAACACCCTATCATACCAAAGATAACACGGAAATGTTAAGTTCCTGTTAAGAAATAAGCATTACCTGGAAAGTCGATTTCAGTGTCCCTTGCGGCGCCAGGTGTCGATACCCACGAACAGAATAACTAACACCCCCAAGACGGTGCTCTCCAGGAATGGGTCGGCGCCCAGTATCGACATGCCGTTGCGAATAACGCCGATCATTAAGGCCCCCAGCACTACCCCTACCATGTTACCTTTGCCACCAAAGAGGCTCATGCCGCCAATCACCGCCGCGGCGATACTCTGCAACTCAAGACCGTCGAAGCTCGAATACGAGACCGACATGACGCGCGCCGTTCGGATCGTGCCACCAAGTGCCGCCAGCAACCCCGAGATAACATAGACCGAGAGCTGCATCCTCTGAACCTTTACCCCCGAAAGGTACGCGGTACCGGGACTACCGCCGGTGGCAAAGACCGACTGCCCGTAGACAGTGTGGTGCCAGACAAAATAGCAGATGACCGCCACCGCGATGAGGATGATACCGGCTACCGGGAAGCCGCCCTCGGGGATGAAGCCCTGACCGAAGAACTTGAGAGGGGCTACCATCCGGGTAATGGTGAAACCACCGGTGATGAAGAATCCCACCCCGTGGGCTATCTGCCACACACCCAGGGTGGCGATTAAACCGGGCACCTTGATACGCGATACCACCAGACCGCTGATGGCCCCCAAACCAGCCCCCAGGGCAAGCATGGCCGGTATGCCCTGCCAGATAGGAGCCGCGTGGCCCAGAATCTGCTGAAACGGCTGGGTGGTCATCATGGCGCTGCCCAGGGCCGAGGTCCCGAAAGCAATACCGGCAACCGACAGGTCAATACCACCGGTCAGGATAACAAACGCCTGGCCTATGGCGCATATCCCCATGGTCGAGGTCTCTACCAGCACCATCTTCATGTTACGCAAGGCCGCCGATTTTCCCCCGGTGGCTATGGCCATGCCGGCAATAAGAGCCGCCAGAATGATGACCAGAGTCGCGTTTTCATGTCTGAAGATACGCCGGGCAACACTACGCGAGTCAGACTTCCTTCTTTGCTCTACGCTTTCAGTCGTCATAGCCTATACTCTACCAAAAGTGAATTGGAACCTCAGCGACGGCGCTCCCGACGTATGATGTCAGCCGCCACCGCCCCGATTATGATTGCCCCCTTGATAATGTAACGGGCGGCATGGCCCATATGCATAACACTGATAGCATTAGTAATTACCCCGATAATGATAGAACCCAATATCACCCCAACAATGTTTCCGCGCCCACCAAAGAGGCTGATGCCACCGATGGCGCAGGCTGCGATGCTATCCAGTTCAAGACCCCTCAGGGCCTCTATGGAGGCCGCCATACCGCGCGACAGGAAGAGCAGGCCGCCCAACCCCGCCAGCACACCAGAGATAATGAAGACATAGAAGTATGTCCTTCTCACGTTTATCCCGGAAAGGAAGGCGCTGACCGGATTCCCCCCGACGGCATACACATTGCGCCCGAAGCCGGTATGATTAAGAACGATGTAGGCCGCTGCCCCCACCGAGAAGAAGATGATGGGCGCCGCCGGCAGAGAACCGACCGCCGCCAGGTTTTCCGGCAGCTCCATGAGGGCTGTGCCGTTGGTTACATAGTAAGCAGCCCCGTAGCCCAGCTGCCAGACACCAAAGGTGGCTATCAGCGAGGGAATCCCGAGACGGGAGACCAGGACGCCATTCAGCGACCCCCAGCCCCCCCCCACCACTAGCATGACCGGTATGACCAGAGCCAGAGGCGCCGAATACCCGAGAATATTCTGCCACTGGGTGGTCATCATGGCGCCACCCATCATCATGGCCATAACCCCCACGCCAGCAACCGAAAGGTCGATATTAGCGGTCAGAATAACGAAAGCCTGCCCTATGGCCACCACACCACGAACCGAGCTCTGCAACAGGACATTGGCCACATTGGAGGGGGTAAGAGTCGCTCCCCGGGAGACACCACCCAGCGCCGCAACCAGGCCAACCAGAACCATACCGATGACAAAGTTTTCGTGGGCGACAACTCGCCTAGCTATCCCACGAGCGGTTTCCCCTTCTGCCTCTGGTCTCTGGGCAACTTCAGTCATAACCTAACTCTTACCGAACTGACACACGAAACTACTTAGCTTTAACTAATGGGGCTAGACAATTTAAGTATACTTATAACTCAATTTTGGCTACTTGTCAATAGGTTTCAGAAAATTAATTACAAAATACTGTCCACAGAACCGAAGCTAACTCTGAAAATTAATAACCCTACCGCCAAAATGATGTTAGGTTATCCCATTATCCCGGACAGGCTGCCGCGCCCTGGGCTCTCACTCAGGCCCCGCACGGCGCCGGCTACCACCGGCTTAAGCCTGCCCCGAAAACATCTTCCTTAGCGCTAGTCCCGGGCCGGTATCGGCAGGACAATTGATGGGGAATCATCCTCACGCTCGTCCGTGGGGAACATCGGCCATCGTACGCCATCGATATTCTGGCTAATCATGCCGGTGGCATAGATATTCTGACCGGTATCGTCAAACTTAAACCGCTCAAAACGCAACACATCCAGGGCAGGGAGAAACACCCAACCCTCCGGCAGCTGCACCTTCTCCACGATAGAGCGGTTAATATCCAGCTTGGCCAGGGAAAGCTGGAGATAATTCCGGAACGGGCCCAGTTCCAGGCTGAACGCAATCTCCGCTTGCTGCCCCGGGAGCGACTGCCCCAACGACACCATGCGCTCGAGGGCCTCTTTGACCAACCAGACGGCGTGATAGGGGGTAGCTATTTCCGGGTTGTTCCAGTCCTCGTCTATCCTGGCGCGCACCTCATCATTAATCCAGTCGTAGTAGATTCTCCGCTCCGCCAGCGGGTCGCCAGCCTCGTGAACAAAGCCATAGTTATAGGCTTCCAGCGGCAGCGCCTCGTAGAAGAGGGGGTCTTCAGTACCCCACCCCCAGGAATAGACACCGTAGGGGAAATTAATATCTCTGTCCAACACCTCCTGGTACAGTGCTATGGAACCCTCGAGATAGTTGCAGGTAAAAAGCAGGTCGGGCGCCAACGCTTCGGCATCGGCAAGCTGAGGGGCAAAGCTGGTCAGGGTAGTCTCGGTAGCCGCTTCGCCCACTATGTCGATACCGGCTGCCGCCGCACTCTCCTTAAATGCCTCGGCTACCGCGGTACCCTGGGCATCGGGGACATACATCAGGTAGCAGCTCTCGGGCGGAGTTAAGCCTGCCTCAGAGGCCGACTCCGTCATCGCGTCTACCACCTGAGCGGCCAGTTCTTCCGCACTGGACGTGGTGCGGAAGGTATAGTGAAAGCCCTGGTCGGTAATCGGCTCCAAGTCCAGAGGGCAGATGAAGGGCACCTCGTATTCCTCGGCTACCTCGGCGATGGCCATGGCCGTGGGCCAGGCGCCCATCAGGAAGATAACACCCTCCTCGTTAATCAAACGCTCCGCCTCGGCCGCCGCCTGTGTAGCAGAACCGCCGTCGTCGGCCACGATGAGGTCCAGCTTCATGGAATACATGTTCCTGATGCCCCCCCACTCGTTCATCTGATAAATGGCTACCTCGGCACCAGTACTGAGCCTCTTACCCATCTCGGCATTGGGGCCGCTCAAATCGACAATCATACCGCAGGGCATCTCGTCGGGGAAATCGGGGCGCTCAGGGGGCTTGGGTCTACAACCGGTAAGAACCAGACTGGTAATCAATACTACGGCTAGCACGGGAATAATAAACCTTTTCATTCTTCCCCTCCTCGACT
>CAZXVG010000068.1:0-6562 GCA_964644205.1 uncultured Dehalococcoidales bacterium
CTACTACTCGGGGTATATCGAGAGGCTGTGCCGGGATTGTAAGAGCCGGCTTAAGCGGAACCCGCTCCGTCTCCTTGACTGTAAGCAACCGCAGTGTCAGGCAGCGGCCGAGGCCGCCCCGAAAAGTAGTGACTATCTCTGCCCCGGGTGCGCCGAGCACTTCAACCGGCTTAAAGGCTATCTGGAGCGGCTCGGGCTGCCCTTCGAGGTCAGTCACCGGCTGGTGCGGGGGCTTGACTACTATACCCGGACCGTGTTTGAGATTCAGCCCGAAGCGGGGGGTAGCCAGAGCACCCTGGGTGGCGGGGGGCGCTACGACGACCTGATTAGCGAGCTGGGGGGTAAGCCGACCCCGGCGATTGGCTTTGCTACCGGCCTGGAGCGCATCATCATAAACCTGAAAGAGCAGGGGATTACCGCCCCGCCTCTGGCGGGACCGGCGGTATTCGTGGCCTATGTCGGCGATGCCGCCCGTGATGAGGCGGTGGTGCTCGCCGCCGGGCTGAGGCGGGCCGGTATCGGTGTTATCGGGGCGGTGGGGGGGAAGAGCCTCAAGGCACAGCTGAGGCAGGCAAACAGCCTCGGCGCCAGCTGCGCGGTGATTATCGGTGATGAGGAGATGGCGGCGGGCAGGGTGGTGCTGCGGGATATGACCACCTCGGCACAGGAGGACGTGCCGCTCAGCGAGCTTGAGGAACGTCTTAAGAAGCGCCTTAAGGAAGTCTCGTAGCTCGTTACCCTGTTTCTTGGTGTCTGGCTGCCCGGCTGCACCGGTATCATCGTCTTCCCGCTCTTAACCGGGGCGCGGGTTGCTCCCCAGGAATATATGGCCTATACTTAGCATGAACATTCTTCCCGAGGAATTAGTGCGTGGGACTTAAAATCACGACCTTGAGTGAGAATACGGCCGGCCTGGGGGGCTTTCTCGCTGAGTGGGGCTTAAGCATCCTGGTGGAGACCGGGGATACCAGGGTGCTGCTCGATACCGGACAGAGCGTCTCCGCCACCGCTAACGCCGGTCTTCTCGGTATCGACCTCGCCCGTATCGACCGCATTGTCCTCAGCCACGGCCATTACGACCACACCGGCGGCCTGCCTCACATCCTGCGTAAGATGGCTAAAACCGTCCCGGTAATAGCCCACCCCGATATCTGGGCGGATAAGTACAGCCACCACGAGGGTCAGGATTACAACTATATCGGTATCCCCCACCGGCGCCAGTTGCTGGAGAGCCTGGGGGCCAGCTTTAGCCTTGGTCGCCAACCGGTGAAGATAGGCGACGGCATTATCACCAGCGGCGAGGTGCCCATGGTAACCGGGTTTGAGAAGGTCGAACCTGGCCTTCTGGTAAAGGAGGCTGATGCTTTCCGGCAGGATGAGCTGCTCGACGACCAGGCGCTTATCATCGAGACCAGTGAGGGGCTGGTGGTTATTCTGGGCTGTGCTCACCGGGGTATTATCAACACCCTGTACCACGCCCGCAAGCTTACCGGCGTGGAGCGGGTCTACGCCGTGCTCGGCGGCTGTCACCTTATGTACGCCACGCCGGAGCGGGTGCGGCTTACCATTGCCGCCCTGAAGGAGTTGGGTGTGCAGAGGCTGGGCGTCTCGCACTGCACCGGGCTTCCGGCGGCCTGTCGCATGGCCCGGGAGTTCGGGTACAGGTTTTTCTTTAATAATGCGGGTACGGTGACTAACCTGCCCTGAGGAGCTAGCCACGAAGCTTTCGGTTGACCTGGCACCCCGGCATAAATCGGGCCTTAGGCTGTCTAACCCGGTGATGACGGCTTCGGGCACCTTTGGCTACGGCACCGAGTACGGCCACCTGTTCGACATCGAGCGGCTGGGGGCTATTGTCTCCAAGGGGACGACCCTTACCCCCAGGGAGGGTAATCCCCAGCCCAGGATTGCTGAGACGGCCTGCGGCGTGCTCAATGCCATCGGGCTTGAGAACATCGGCGTTAGCGCCCTGATTAAAGAGGAGGCACCGGTGTGGGCCGGCTGGCGGGTGCCGGTCATCGTTAATATCGCCGGGGAGACCGTTACCCAGTATGCCGAGCTGGCGGGGCGGCTGGATGGGGTGGCTGGGATAAGCGCCCTCGAGGTAAACATTAGCTGCCCCAATGTCACCATGGGCGGGGATGAGTTCGGCGCGGAGCCGGGGCCGGCGGCCCGGGTCACCGGGGCGGTCAGAGAGGCGACCTCGCTGCCGGTGCTGGTCAAGCTGACCCCGAACACCGCCGACATAGTAAAGGTGGCTAGAGCCGTAGCCGCCGCCGGCGCCAATGCCTTGACCCTGGTTAACACCCTGCGGGGCATGGTGATTGATACCAGGCGGCGCCGTCCCCTGCTCGGTAACGTCACCGGGGGCCTTTCCGGCCCGGCTATAAAACCGGTGGCGCTGGCTATGGTCTACGAGGTAGCCGGGGCCGTGAAGATACCGATCGTCGGCTGCGGCGGCATCGCCACCGCTAACGATGCCCTGGAGTTCATCATGGCCGGGGCCAGTGCCGTCCAGGTGGGCACGGCCGGCTTTGCTAACCCTAAAGCCCCCCTTGAGGTTATCGAGGGAATCGAGGCCTTTATGGAGAAAGAGGGGGTGGGGGACATCGCCGAGCTTATCGGGGCGGGGCGGCGTCTGCCGCCTTCGCCTTAATTCGATTCCTGCTTACGGCGCTACCTATGAAAGATACTCTCTCTCCTGAAGCTATTATCCAGAATCTGGAGACCCGCCTTATCGGGCGGCGGGTTATCTACCACCCCAGCGTAACCTCGACCAACGAGCTGGCTAAGGAAGAGGCCCGGCGGGGGGCTGAGGAGGGGACGGTGGTCGTGGCCGGGGAGCAGACCGGGGGCCGGGGGCGGCTGCAGCGGAGCTGGCTCTCGCCCCAGGGCAGTATCGCCCTGTCGCTGGTGCTCTATCCCGGGGTGGCCGAGCTACCGTCGCTCATCATGGTGGCCTCGCTGGCCGTAGCCCGCAGCATTGAAGCAGCTACCGGCCTTAAGCCGGAGCTAAAGTGGCCCAACGATGTCCTGGTTAAGGGAAGAAAGGTCTCGGGCATCCTGGTGGAGAGCCAGTTGCGGGGGGGTGGGGTGGACTATGCGGTTATCGGTATCGGCGTCAATGTTAACTTCAGGGCCTCAGACTTCCCGGAGATAGCGCCCGCGGCGACCAGCCTTTCCGATGAGCTGTCGAGGGAGGTATCACTGCTGGGGCTAATTAGAAGTCTCCTGGTCGAGCTTGAGGGGAGGTATCTCGCTCTTAAGGCGGGGGCTTCGCTCTACGACGAGTGGCGGGATAACCTGGTTACCCTGGGGAAAGAGGTCCGTATTGAGTCCGACGGTAAAGTGCAGGTGGGGATAGCCCAGTCGGTAGACCGGGACGGTAGTCTTTTGCTTCTTAGCCCGGACGGCAGCCTGAGCCGGATTGTGACCGGCGAGGTAACGCTGCGCCACGGGACGGAGTAAGCGTTCGCCTGCTTAACTTAACACTTGCCGCAGAGAGGGTGGCCCAAGTCCACCCCCTCTAAATACTAACCTGCGTCGTAGAAAGCCAACCCGCAAGGGGGGGGGTAGGCTTACCGGTTCTATTTTTCCTCTTCTTCTCCCGCAGTTAGCGCCTTACCCAGCTTCCCTATATTGGAAAAGGCTTCGAAAAGGTTTATGGGCACGGGGAAGACGATGGTGCTGTTCTTCTCGGCGGCGATATTAGTCAGCGTTTCCAGATAGCGGAGCTGCAGGGTGGTCGGTTCCCTGGAGATAATGTGCCCGGCTTGAGCCAGCTTCTCCGAGGCTTGAAGCTCACCCTCGGCGTGGATGATCTTGGCTCGCCTCTCTCTCTCGGCTTCGGCCTGAGCGGCCATGGACCGCTTCATGGTATCCGCCAGCTCAACCTCCTTAATCTCCACCGTGGTGACCTTGACCCCCCACGGGTCGGTCTGTTCGTCGATTGTCTTCTGCAGGATCTGGTTGAGCCGCTCCCTTTCTGCTAGCAGGGCGTCAAGCTCAGATTGTCCCAGGACGCTGCGCAGCGTCGTCTGGGATATCTGCGAGGTGGCCCTGATGAAGTCCAGAACCTTGACCACCGAGGCTTCGGGGTCGACGACCCGGAAGTAGACCACGGCGTTTACCCTGACGGTAACGTTATCCTTGGTGATTACCTCCTGATAGGGGACATCCATGGTTATCACCCGGAGGTCGACCTTGACCATGCGGTCAACGAAGGGGATGATGACGAAGATACCCGGCCCCTTGGCACCGACGAGCCGCCCCAGGCGGAAGATGACGCCGCGCTCATACTCGCGGAGGATTTTAATGGCGGCCGGGAGAAATATGGCTAAAAGCACCACAATTAGAATGATTCCCCATATTGGCATTTCTTGCCTCCTTTATATTATTTTTGTTCTATTTCTTCCTGCTCTTTTCGGACTACATGCAGTTTCAAGCCTTCACTCTTGGTTATGATCACCTCCTCACCGGGCTTTGCCTCGCCCTGGTCTAATATTGCCGTCCAGAGTTCGCCCTTATAGAGCACCTGTCCTTCGGGCTTAAGGGCTGATTTGACGAGGGCGGTCTTGCCTTTAAGCTCTTCGCGTCCGGTGGTTGGCTGCTTCCGGTAGGTGCGAACTACGCGATAGATAATAAAGGCAGTGATGCTGCCGATGACCACAGCTATGGTGGGAATTACCCATGGGTCTGGTTGAAACAATGTCGGCCTCCCGCTAAATAGTATTAGGAGGCCAATAACCAGCGAGGCTATGCCTCCCGCAGTAAGTATTCCAAAGCTGGCGGTGAAGAACTCGGCGATGAATAGCCCCCCGGCCAGAGCCACCAGGGCGATGCCGGCGTGGTTTACGGGCATTAGGCCCAGGGAGTAGGCGGCTAAGAAGGCACAGATGCCTCCGAACACGCCGGGGAAGATTAGGCCGGGGTTGAATATCTCCACGGTGATGCCGAGCATGGCCAGGCTCAAGAGGACGACGGCGACGTTGGGGTCGCTGATGGTCAAGAGGAAGTCCTCCAGGCCGCTCATCGGGTTCTGATTTACGGTGGCGTCCTGAGTATCGATGGTAACCACCCTGCCGTCGACCATGGTCGTCTGCCAGCCGTCTAGCCGGGTAATCAGGCTGTCAAGGTTGGTGGCCACCATGTCGATAACGTTAAGCTCCAGGGCCTCCGTTTCGGTGGCGGAGACGCTCTCTCTCACCGCCTTTTCCGCCCATTCCATGTTGCGGCCGTGGGCGTTGGCGATGCTTCTGATATAGGCGGCGGCGTCATTAACCACCTTTTCCGCCATCTCCTCTGACATCTGGGCTTCACCATCCTCGCCGATGGCTACCGGGTGGGCGGCACCGATGTTGGTGTTCGGGGCCATAGCGGCAACATGGGCGGCCATGGTGATGAATACCCCCGCCGAGGCCGCCCGGGCTCCCTGGGGGGAGACGTAGACCACCACCGGCACCTCGGCGTTAACGATGTTCTGGACAATATCACGCATCGAGGTATCCAGGCCGCCGGGGGTATCCAGCTGGATGATGCAGGCCTGGGCCCCGGCTTCCTCGGCCTGGGTCAGGCCTCGGTCGATGTAGTTAGCGACCACCGGGTTGATAACACCCTTGACCTCGAGAACGTCAATCCTGGAGTTGGCTGCCTGAGCTCCGGTGGCGACGAAAATTGCGGCGGTGGCTATTGCTCCCAGTAGTAATGTAAGGCGTATAGTCTTCAGCATGTAAGCCTACGCTGTGCTGGTTCCTTTCGGTTCTCCCTTTCAATTCGCATAGCAATTATAGCTTGATTAGGTGGCTATTGCAAATAAACCGTCTGGGGCTTTATCCTGCCCGTGAGGTTGAATGGGGGGGCAAATCTGGTATAAAATTAGCCACCACAGTAAAAGGATGGCCTATGAAACTCGGGCAGTGTAAGGGGTTCCGCGACCGGTCTCCCCAGGAGATGGAACGCTTTCGCTTTATAGCGCAGGCATTTCGGGAATGTTGCTCCGGCTGGGGCTTCAGCGAGGTAAGAACCCCGACCCTTGAGTACCTGCACCTGTTTACCGCCACGGGGACGCTTACCCCGGGGATGCTGGGTCGGGTCTATTCCTTCCTTGATTGGGATGGGTGGAGCGGGCAGCGGGTGGTATTGAGGCCCGACGGCACCATCCCGGTGGCCCGGTTCTATATCGATAACCTGGCCGGGAAGGGACTGTCCAAGCTCTTTTACCTGGCCAATATCTTTCGTTTTGAGGAGACGGGTAAGGAGTCGAGAGAGCTATGGCAGGGTGGGGTCGAGCTTATCGGGGTGAGTTCCCCACTGGCCGATGTCGAGCTAACGGCCATGGCCCTCGAGGTGCTGGGCCGGGTTGGGGTGAGTGGGGTGGGGCTGCGTCTCTCACACGCCGGCATCATCAGGAGCCTGCTCTCCAGCCTCGGGCTGAGCCCGCGTGAGCAGACGAGGGTCTTCGACCAGGTTCTGGACGGCGACGCTGATGCCCTGGCCGAGATAAAGACTAAGAGGCCCCGGCTGGGTAAGGCGCTGGCGGCGCTGCTTGAGCTAAAGGGGGACT
>CAZXVG010000069.1:0-6503 GCA_964644205.1 uncultured Dehalococcoidales bacterium
AGGCCGAGGAGTTTCACAAGATATATAACCTTGAGGTGCTGGTTATTCCCACCCACCGGCCGATGGTTCGCCAGGACCACACCGACCAGATTTACAAGGACGAAGAGGCCAAGTTCCGGGCGGTGGTGCGCGAGATTGACGAGCTCCACAAGCAGGGCCGGCCGGTGCTGGTGGGCACCGTCTCCATTGAGAAGTCGGAGGAGCTGAGCGGCCTCCTGACCCGGAAGGGGATAGCGCACCAGGTGCTTAACGCCAAGCTCCATGAGAAGGAGGCGGGCATTATCTCCGAGGCGGGTAATCCGGGGGCGGTCACCGTGGCCACCAATATGGCCGGGCGTGGGGTTGACATCGTCCTCGGGGGCAAGGAGCCGCCCCGGGAGAACCAGAAGGAGTGGCAGGAGTGGCAGAAGCGGCACAACCAGGTGATTAGCGCCGGCGGGCTCCACGTCCTGGGCACCGAGCGCCACGATGCCCGGCGCATCGATAACCAGCTCCGGGGCAGGTCGGGGCGTCAGGGCGACCCGGGCAGCTCCCGCTTCTACGTCTCCCTGGAGGACGACATTGTCCGGCGCTTCGGCGGCGAGCGTATCAAGGGCTTTATGGAACGGCTGGGTATGGACGAGGATACCCCGATTGAGAACCGGTTCATTAACAAGACGATTGAAGACGTGCAGAAGCGGGTCGAGGGCTACCACTTCGACATCCGTAAGAACCTGGTGGAGTACGACGATGTGGTTAACACCCAGCGCGCGGTCATCTATGACGAGCGGCGTAAGATACTGGGGGAGGCCGACCTCAGGACGAACATTCTGGCCATGGTGAACAGGGAGATACAGACCGCGGTGGCTACCTATCTCCCCGAAGACCATGTCGAGGACTGGGATGTCGCTGGTCTGGCGAGGGAGCTGGGTACTATCCTCCCCCTGCCCCCGGAGCTCAGCGCCGATACCCTGGCTCAGATGGAGCCGAGAGAGATTGAGGATAAACTCGCTCAGCACGCGGAGGCGCTCTATGCCGCCCGGGAGCAGGAGCTGGGCCCGGATAAGGTGCGGGTGCTGGAGCGGCTGGTGCTGCTGCGTATCCTGGACAGGCTGTGGATTGATCACCTCACGGATATGGACCGCCTGCGCCATGGTGCCGGGTGGCAGAGCCTGATGCAGGTGCGCTCGGTGGATGCCTATAAGAGGTTCGGCTACGAACAGTTTGAGGAGCTCAAGGACGCCTACCAGCGCGATGTGGCGCACACCGTCTACCACGTAACCATTAAGAAGAGAGAGGAACCCCCGAAGCAGGTGGAAACGCCTATGGCTCAGGTCAGCCCCGGGGGAAGCCCCGCCCCCAAAAAGCCGCTGGCCAGGGTGGCCGGGGGCAAGGTGGGGCGCAACGACCCCTGCCCCTGCGGCAGCGGTAAGAAGTACAAAAAGTGCTGCGGGCGATGAAAAACGCCGAGGTCGCCAAGGTCTTTCAGGACATCGCCGACCTCCTCGAGCTCAAAGGGGAGAACCCGTTCAAGATAAGGGCCTACCAGAGGGCGGTCTTCTCTCTGGAGCACCTGCCCCAGGAGGTGGAGGAGCTGGTGGGGGAGGGCCGGCTGCGCGAGGTGCCCGGGGTGGGGGAGGCCATCGCCAAGAAGATTACCGAGCTGGTAACCACCGGCCGTCTCAAGTACTACGAAGAGCTGAAGGCGGAGTTCCCGCCGGGGATTAGCGCCCTGCTTGAGGTGCCCGGTATCGGCCCTAAGACGGCCATGCGGCTCGGCAAGGAGCTTGACATAAAGTCCCTGGACGAGCTGGAGGCGGCCATCGCCGAAGGTAAGGTCGCCTCGCTACCGCGCCTGGGTGAGAAGACCGCGGAGAACATCCGGCGTCATATTCAGGCCCTGAGGCGGAAAGACCGGCGCATCCCTATCGGTGAGGCGATGCTGGCGGTTGACGAGATTATGGCCGGGCTCAGGGGGGTGCCGGGGCTTAAGAACCTGACCCCGGCCGGGAGCCTGCGGCGCTTCCGGGAGACCATCGGCGATATTGACCTCATGGGCACCGCCGATAGTGCCCCGGGGGCGATTAAGGCCTTCGTCGGCCTGCCCCAGGTCAGGGAGGTGCTGGCCAGCGGTACCACCAAGGCGAGTGTGGTGGTGGCCGGGGGGCTTCAGGTCGACTTCAGGATTATGGAGCACGACTCCTTCGGCTCCCTGCTCCAGTACTTCACGGGCAGTAAGCAGCACAACATTAACCTCCGTGACCGGGCGCACCGCATGGGGCTCAAGCTCTCGGAGTACGGCATTACCGACCTTAAGACCGGAGAGCTGGAGAAGTTCACCACCGAGGCCGCCTTTTACCGGCGGCAGGGCCTTGAGTTTATCCCCCCGGAGATACGGGAGGGCCAGCAGGAGATAGCCCGGGCGGAAGCGGGCACCGTACCGGAGCTGGTGGAACTGGCCGACATCAAGGGCGACCTTCACGTGCACACCGACTGGAGCGACGGGCGTGACAGCCTGGAGGCCATGGCTCAGGCGGCGAAAGCTCGGGGCTGTCACTATCTGGGGATTTCCGACCACTCGGCGGGGCGGGGTATCGCCCACGGGCTGGACGGCGAGCGGCTGAAACAGCAGATACAGTCGATAAGGGAGCTTAATCAGAAGATTAAGGATATTCACATCTTCTGCGGCACGGAGGTGGATATCCGGGCTGACGGCAGCCTGGACATGCCCGAGGAGCTTCTCGGGGAGCTGGACTTCGTCATCGCCGCGGTGCATTCGGGGATGAACCAGAGCCAGGCCCGGATGACGGAGCGGATAATAAAGGCTATGGAGAGCCCCCACGTGGACATCTTGGCGCACCCGACCTGCCGGCTGCTCCCGGCGCGGGAGCCGGTGGCGGTTGATATGGAGGCCGTCTTTCGGGCGGCGGTGGGCACCGGTACCGCCCTGGAGATTAACGCCATGCCCAGCCGCCTCGACCTCAAGGACACCCATGTCTACCGGGCGCGGGAGCTCGGGGTAAGGCTGATTATCAACACCGATGCCCACAGTAGCGGGCACCTCGGTTTTATGCGCTTCGGTATCGGGGTGGCCCGGCGGGGCTGGTGTCGGGCGGAGGACATACTGAATACCCTGTCCCGGGCGGAACTGGCCGCCTACTTTAAACACTAGGGGTGGTTTGCTTAAATGACGGAGCTTGAGATTGCCGGCAGCGCCCAGGCTGTAAGGAGGTTCGTGCGGGCGGTCAGCGGCGGCAGGCACTGGTATCTGGCCCTGCTTGAGGCTATGGCCGGCTGGACTGCGGCCGAGGAGCTGGTTAATGGAAGGCGTTACTGCTACCTCATCGCCGGAGAGGCGTTTGATCTCATGCTGCTCGCCGAGCGGCTGTGTCAGGCGGTGGACGGGCTGATGCCTGAGGAGGAAAAGGCGGCGCTCCTCTTTCACGGCTGCCCCCCGCTCAAGCTAACCGAGGCGGAGTTCAAGGGGCTTATCGGCGTCGCTAAGTACCGCCAGCACCGGAACTACTTCTACGGCGTTACCCTGGAGGAGGCACTGTTCCTGGCGGTGCAGGACGAGGTGCGTAAGGAGCGGCGGGCGGTGGGTCTTAGCGGCGAGCACGACGTGGTTAACGAGGTCTACCGGCGGCTGTACGGCGCCCCCATGGGTGTCCTGCTGCGGCGCTTCCGTAAGGAAAAGGGGTATCCTTCCCTTAAATCTATCGGCCTAAGCGAGCTCAAGGAGTTCACCTACTGGCTGTTCAAGTACCGTCTGCGGCGCTCGGAGAAGGCCAGGGTCGCCAGCGACACCATTAAGGCGCTCCACTGGCTCCGCCGGAGCGGTCTTTCCCGGGGGCTCACCCTGAGCGAGCCCGCCGAGTAAAACCTCCGTAGCTCTCCGGCGAAGTCTGCCCTGTCTGAGCGGTTCGCGGAGGGCTTTTTCTATTTCTCTTGGTTAGCCTTTAGGTGCCCGCAACCCGAGCGGGAATACCCAGCGCCCGTATTGGGCGTGAGTGATAACGGCCGCCGAGGTATAGATGGCGGCGGCGGCCACGAAGATACCCTCGATACCGGCGGCCTTGGCCGGCACCAGGCCGTAGAAGTGTCCCGCCAGCAGCCCGAAGAGCACCGTCAGCGAGGCGAAGATGAAGAAGTGCGCCCGTGATATCTTGAAGGCGCCGATTGACATATAGCCGGTGAATATGCCCCAGGCTATCATTGTCCAGGCAAGGCCCGGGCCGTCAACCGTGATTACGCCGAGCCATTCCAAAAGAAAAGCAAAGGCGAGGCCTATCCAGAAGACACCGTAGGAGATAAAGGCGGTAAAGCCGAAGGTGTCTCCCCGGCGGCCGTCAACTACGCCGGCGATGACCTGAGCGGCCCCGCCCCAGAAGAAGCCCCAAATCAGGGGCATGGTGCTGGTTATGAGGCCGATATTGTGGATTTGCAGTAGCAGCGTGGTCAGACCAAAGGCGGCTAGCCCCAGGGCACCGGGATTAGCCCAGATGACGTCGTCTTTTGACATGCAAGAAAACCTCCGTTTTTTAGTAGTAAACCTGGCCGGTGGCGGCCGATTTTAGCTGCGGCTGTGCTCTCCGCCGGCGGCGTGAGCCATGTCCGGGGATATCCCGGCTACTGGCTTCCCTTTACCAGGGAGGTAACCACTGACGGGTCGGCCAGGGTGGAAGTATCGCCCAGCTCTGTGGTCTTACCCGCGGCGATTTTGTTCAGTATGCGTCTCATAATCTTGCCGCTCCTGGTCTTGGGGAGACCGTCGGCGAACTGTATCTTGTCGGGAGAGGCTATCGGCCCGATCTCCTTACGAACATGGGCGATTAGCTCCTTCTTCAGTTCGTCGCTCTTCTCCACGCCCACCTTCAGGGTGACGAAGGCATAGATACCCTGCCCCTTGACCTCGTGGGGCATACCGACCACGGCCGCTTCGGCCACCTTCTCGTGGGATACCAGGGCGCTCTCCACCTCGGCGGTGCCGAGGCGGTGACCCGATACGTTGATGACGTCGTCGATACGGCCCATCAGCCAGTAGTAGCCGTCCTCGTCCACCCTGGCCCCGTCCCCGGTGGTGTAGACGCCGGGGAAGCGGACGAAGTAGGTCTCCTTGAAGCGCTGCGGGTCGCCGTACACCCGGCGCATCAGTCCCGGCCAGGGGCGCTTGATTACCAGGTAACCGCCCTCGTTAACATCGGCCTCCGAGCCGTCCTCCCGCAGCACGGCGGGTAGGACTCCGGGGAAGGGCACCGTGGCTGAGCCGGGCTTGATGGGGGTGGCGCCCGGGAAGGGGGTGATGAGGAAGCCGCCGGTCTCGGTCTGCCAGTAGGTGTCCACGATGGGGCAGCGGCCCTTACCGATGATGTTGTAGTACCATATCCAGGCCTCGGGGTTGATGGGCTCTCCCACCGTCCCCAGGATGCGGAGACAGCTCAAATCGTGCTTGGCGGGCCATTGGTCGCCCTCCCGCATGATGGCGCGGATGGCGGTGGGGGCGGTGTAGAAGACATTGACCTGATACTTTTCCACTATTTCCCAGTAGCGGTCCGGGTGCGGATAGCTGGGCACGCCCTCGAACATGACGCTGGTCGTCCCCAGGGCCAGCGGCCCGTACAGTATGTAGCTGTGGCCGGTTACCCAGCCGATGTCGGCGGTGCACCAGTAGGTGTCTTCCTCTTTGAGGTCAAAGACCCACTTGGCGGTCAGGGCGATATAGAGGAGATACCCGGCCTGAGTGTGGAGCACCCCTTTAGGCTTTCCGGTGCTGCCGCTGGTATACAGGATGAAGAGCGGGTCTTCGGAGTCCATGACCTCCGGCTCGCAGAAGGGTTTGATGTCGCTGGCGCTCATCTCGTCATGCCACCAGCTGTCACGCCCAGCCTCCATATTGATCCCGATGTCGGCCCGTCTGACCACGATGACGTCCTTTACCTTGGGACACGACTTGAGGGCTTCGTCGGCGTTGTCCTTGCTTCTGATAACCTTGCCGGCGCGGTAGTAGCCGTCGGCGCAGATGAGGAACTCGGACTCGCAGTCCAGGATTCTGTCTCTCAGGGCGTCGGGGCTAAAGCCTCCGAAGACGACGCTGTGGATGGCGCCGATGCGGGCGCAGGCGAGCATACTGATGGGCAGCTCGAGAATCATGGGGAGGTAGATGGTAACCCGGTCGCCCTTCTTGACCCCGCGCTTCTTGAGGACGTTGGCGAATTTGCACACGTGGTGGTGAAGCTCCTGGTAGGTGAGGGTCTGGCTGTCGCCGATGTCCCCCTCCCAGACCAGCGCCGCCTTGTTTTTGCGCCAGGTTTTGAGGTGCCGGTCCAGGCAGTTGTAGCTCACGTTCAGCTTGCCGCCCACGAACCATTCGTGCTTGCCTTCCTTGAAGTCCTCGACCAGGACCTTGTCCCACTTCTTAAACCAGTCCAGCTCCTCCGCCATCTCCCCCCAGAACTTTTCAGGGTCGTCGATAGACCTCTGGTATATCTCTTTATACTGGGCCAGGCTCTTGATGTATGCCTGCT
>CAZXVG010000070.1:0-6457 GCA_964644205.1 uncultured Dehalococcoidales bacterium
GCCGCATCTGCCCCGACTGCAGCCATCCCATCGAGGCGCCCATGGTGGAGAGGCTGGCCTACGAGAGGGAGCTGGGTGAGACGAAGGTCGAGTTTATGTATGGTACCGGATGCCCTACCTGTGCTTACACCGGCTATCTGGGACGGACTGGCATCTTCGAGATTCTGCCCGTGACTGATAGTATCAGGGCCCTGGTAACCAGGCGGGCCAATAGCAGCGAGATTCGGGCTCAGGCTTTACAGGAAGGCATGACCTCGATGATGAATGACGGTATGCGCAAGGTGCAGGCGGGTATCACCACCCCTTCTGAGGTGCTGCGCAGCGCCTACTCGCCTGACCTTAAACCTGATATAACCTAGAGGTGGTACCATGGAATACTCTTACGTAGCATATACTAAAGATAGAAGACTGGTTAAGGGGAAGCTCTCTGCCGCCGATGAAGCGGCGGCGGCCAGCCTGTTGAATTACGGTGGCTACCAGGTGCTCAGCCTTAAGCGGGTGGTCCCCTTCTTTGACACGGGTGGGCTTGGTGCCCGCCTTGCCCGGGTGAAACCGACTGAGATTGTCATGTTCTCGCGGCAGCTGGCCCTGCTGCTCGAGTCCGGCACCGATATCGTTACCTCGCTGGAGCTACTGCAGAACCAGACGACCAACCATACCCTGAAGAAGGTAATCGCTGGCGTGGTTAATGACATCCGCGGCGGCAGCTCGCTGTCGGCGGCGCTGAGTAAGCACCCCCGGGCCTTCTCTCAGCTCTATTACCGGGCAGTATCGGCCGGTGAGCAGGGCGGTAATCTGGAAGAGACGCTGCGGCAGATGGCGAATCACCTCGAGAGGGCCGTGGTTACCGAGAAAAAGATAAAGAGCGCTCTACGCTATCCCATCATCGTTTTCGTGATTGCCATTGCCGTGGTCGGGCTGCTGGTGACCTTCGTGTTGCCCCGCTTTACCAGCCTCTACGCCGCCTTCGGGGCCGACCTCCCCACGCTGCCGCGAATGCTTATCGGGATGACCGATTGGTTCAACCAATACGGTCTCTGGCTGGTGCTGGGGATCGTCGCCGCTGTCGGCGTGACCTTTTTCTACATCAGGACTCCAGCGGGAAAGGTCTGGTGGCACCGAACGCTGCTTAGCCTGCCCTTGTTCGGGCGTATTAACCTCCTTAACGAGCTTTCGCGCTGCTGCCGTACCATGGCGCTGCTCTTCAAGGTCGGCGTGCCCCTGCCGGAGATTATGGCGGTGGCCATCTACGGCTCCACCAACAAGATTGTAGCTGAGGCGCTAACCGAGGTTCAGCAGGAGCTGATTAAGGGAGAGGGCTTGTCCCGGCCCATGAGCAAGAACAAGCTGTTTCTGCCGCTGATGGTGCAGATGGTCGGGGTCGGGGAGGAGACCGGGAACCTTGACAAAACGCTGACCACGGTGGCTCAGGCCTACGAGGCTGAGGCTGAAGACAAGACCAGTGCCGCGGTGGCCACGATACAGCCCGTGATGACCCTGGTTATCGGCGGCGTTGTCGCCTTCATTGCCATCGCTCTGGTGCAGGCTATGTACTCAGTCTACGGGCATTTCGGTTAAGTGAGACCAGGAAAGATGAAAGGTGAAAAGGGGTTCTCCTTTGCGGAGGTGGCCATAGCCCTGGCCGTGCTCGGGGTAATTGCCGTGGGCTTTCTCAGCGGTCTGGGCACCGCATCAAAGGGCCTGCTGACTACCGACGAGAGAGAGACGGCCAAGAACCTCGCCGAGGCCCAGATGGAGTATGTCAAGAGCCACGACTGGAGCACTTCGTACTTAAAGTCTCCCGATATTCTGGCTGATTATCCCGGCTATGACGTCGAGATTGTTACCACCTCTATGGAGGACGGGAATCTCCAGAAGATAACGGTTACCGTCAGCCATCAGTCTAAACCGGAGGTAATCACGCTGGAGAACTATAAGGTGAACCGATGAGACTACCCAGGTTGGATTTGCTGAAAAGGGGCCAGAAGGGTTTCACCCTGATTGAGCTGATTATCGCCCTGGCTATTACCGGGGCCATCACGGGCGGCATAACGATGAGCATCTTTCAGACTCTCGACTACGACGCCCGCAGCAAGGCGCGCATGATTGCCGTGAAGCAGGTGGAGAATGCGGTGTACCATGTCAGCCGTGATGTCCAGATGGCCCAGGAGGTGGAAACCGCCTACCCTGACCCGGACGGCGACGGCTTTCCGCTGACGCTAACGTGGGTCGAGTGGGACAACACCGAGAATGAGGTTATCTACAGCAAGGCATCCGGAGAGCTGAGGCGCAGTCACTCCCGGGACGGCGGCGCGGCGCAGGAGACCGTGGTGGCGCGGTATATCAGTGCCGATAATGATGATACTAATTGTTCCTTTGACGACGATAATTGGGTCTTTACCTTTAGGGTGACCGCTATCGTGACCGGCTATCCCGAAGACATAAGCGAGACCAGGGAGGTCGAGGTCGTCCCCAGACCGAGCTAGCCAGCGACGGAGACATTACGATGGTCAGCAGGCTGAAGAGTCTAGTAAAGAGAGCCGGACGGCAGGAAAAGGGCCAGGCCTTTATCCTGGTGCTGATTCTGCTGCTTGTGGGCGGCCTTATTATTGCGCCGCTGCTCGCCTTCATGGGTACCGGGCTTAAGAGCGGTCAGGTATTCGAGCGGAAGACGAACGAGCTGTACGCCGCTGATTCCGGCATTGAGGACGGTATCTGGCAGATAAAGTATGACGAGCTAGCGTCGCTGACCTATCCCAAGGCCTACACCCCGTATGATTACAATACTCAATGGGAGTTCGTGTTGGATGAGCAGATTAATAGCGAAGCGGTGAGCGGCACCATTGAGAATGTCTGGATTCCCAAGGGTTATACCATCCCCGGCGAAACTCAGGCGCAGCATATTATCGAAGGGTTTGACGGCAACCCGCCCAAGGTGATGGTAAACGGCAACGTTACTGATGCCGGGGACTACCGTATCAGAATAACCTACAACCGGGACCCGAACGATACCTGTATGTACGGTGACAAGTTCCAAATAGAGGAAATCGGGATATGGCTGCCGGCCGGTTTTGAATACGTGGCGGACTCCAGTAACCTCGAAGCAGACCCCTGGGCCGAATACTATTCGGTGCCGGTGGTCTCGCCGCACGCCGGCGGGCAGGCGGTGGTCTGGAGCTTTAGCTCGGTGCCCATGGAGGACTTTCCGGGGGTTGGATCCACAGACATCCCCATGATTACTGATGTTACCTTCGAGTTTACGGCGCGGCGGCCTGACCTTAACCTCGAAGCCATGTCCTGGGTTAATGCCAACTTCGACCTGTCCGGGGGTATCGGCTATACCTGGGATGCCGACACCAAGGTCTACCGGATTACCTCAGAGGCCGGCGACACCGGGCTTGAGGCGCACACCATTAAAAGCGAGCTGCGTGAGTTGGGAGGGGCCATATCCGGAGACTACTTCGCCTTCGGTAACACCCTGCTCGCCGGTGACCCCACTTACCGCGACCGGCTTTACGAGGAGAGCACCAGCAGTGTGGTCGAGGGCGATATCCCGGAGTCGGCCAATATCGATGCCGCCTACCTCTACTGGTCGGGCTGGATAGACTGGCACGGCTACGAGCCGTCCACCGGCGGGGGTGTGGTCACGGTGTTCTACGACGGATGCGGCAACCTTAATAACGGAAACTGGGACTACGACAATGATGTCTGGCATGAGTCCGGGTCTTACAACGCCTTCTATGTGCACAACGTCCCATATGGAGACGAGGCTCTCACTCTGCACTCCAGCCTGCCGCTGGCGGTCTATGCCGATAAAGCCGTCACCATCTCCTGGCAGAACTGGGTATATGATGATTATCGTCAGGAGACTGGAGACTGCTTCCAGTATGCCTTTTACAGTGACAGCGGTGGCTGGGGGGACTGGCAGACCACCTGGTGCGGCAGCGAATTCGGTGAGTATCCGGAAGCGTTCAGCACTCCGATACCTGCTGAGTACCTGACGGACAGCTTCAAGATGAGGTTCCGTGCGCAGGGTTTCTCGGGTAGCAACGAATACTGTTATCTGGATGAAATTACCATCACCGTGTCCACGGCCGTATTTTATGATGACTGCTCCGACTTCAGCGCTCCCCAGGTGGCCTGGAGTGCCGGCAGCGATTGGAGTGTTAGCTCCGGGGCATTCATGGGGCACCACAGCTATTCCGGTAACCGGTACCTCACCATGGCCGGCGACCTGGATTTGAGCGCCCAGGCGGGTGAGAATATCAGCATCTCCTGGGAGCAGTGGACGGAGGGGTGGGGGCTTAGTAGCTATGACCGGCTTTACTTTGCCTTCTCCGGTGACGGCGGCGGCTCCTGGAGCAGTAATATTGAGGCCTTTCGCGGTAGCATCGGGGGCACGCAGAGCTATAGCTACCCCGTCCCTCAGGAGTACCTGACCGACAGATTCCGGCTGCGCTTTTACCTGGAAGGCTTCGACGGCAGCAGCTATTGGGGGGATGAGGAGTGCTACATTGATAATATTGCCATTTTCAAGGGCGGGGGCAGTCTGGAGTATCCCGACGACCCCACCCCCGCCAACCTGGCCATGCTGGTCGAGGAGACGGCCCGTGTGAACACCGTTATGTTTAACGGTACCCAGGTAACGGCTGACGAGTGGCACGTGCTGGAGAACGAGAACCCGCCGGGGTACAGCATGTTCGACGGGCAGTGGTCGTATTCCTGCTTCTATGACGCCACCGACCTGGTCGAGCAGTGGATTGAAGATGAGGACATCGAGCCTAACGGGGTAGCCAGCTATACCGTGGGCCACGTGGTGGCGGTTAACGAGGAAGACCCGGACTTCTCCTTCGACCTCTATCCCACCGGCGAGACCGGCTATCCCCTGGCGACGCCGTCACCGTCCTACAATCCCGCCAGCCGCTACCAGGCTGCCTACGCTGGCTGGTCGCTGATACTAATCTATTCCAGCGTCGAGACCAAGGGGCATCAGCTCTATCTCTATGACGACCTTATCTATGCCTGGCACGCCGACCCGGACTTTGACGAAAATGGCAGCCCGGGCGGCAGTATCGGCGGCTTCCTGGTGCCTGACCCCGTCGCGGGCGAGACGCTGGCCGCCCAGATTACCGCCTTCGTCGGCGAGGGAGATTACGGCATCACCGGTGACTATATGAAGCTTAACAATCACAACCTATCGAACGGCGCCAGCCCGGTGGGTAACGTCTGGAACTCGGCGTCTCCGGGTGTCTCAATTCCCGGCGTGGATATTGACACCTTTGACGTCACCTGGGAAAGCGAAATACTGATGCCGGGAGATACCCAGGCTGATGTCAATCTGCCGACTAACGATGACGGTGTCATGATGGTTTACATAATAATTTCCTTCCGCAGCGATACCGTCAGCGGGGGGGCTATCAGCTATTTGATAATCAATTAAGCCCGGTAGCAAAGTGAGGAGTAGACAGGTATGAAGTTCGGAAAGGTAGCTCAGTTGGTTCTGGCGATTGGTATTTTTGCCATTGCCGCCGTCTTTTTGTACCAGATGTATCAGGGACGGCAGGGCGAGTATAAGGAGATTAATACTCAGATGGCTGCCTCCCAGACTCTCCTGCTAAAGCTAGAGTCTGAGAAGTCGGACCTGGAGGGCGAGCTCAGTAGCGCCCAGGTTGAGCTGGAGCAGGCTCAGGCCTCGCTCGGCGAGGGTAAGGCGAAGTTTCCCGAGCAGGCGGTAGAAAGCATCGAATACGGCGAGTTGTTCTTCGAGATGGCTCATGACCGCGACCTGGAGCTTTTGCGCCTGTCGGCTACGGAACCGGCCGAGGTCAACCTGGAGAACGTTGTCTTCACCTTCACCAGCTTTACCATCGAGGTGTACGGTGAGGTGGCCGATATCGTTGATTTCGTTAGCGGTATCGCCATCGGCGATGATTTTACCACTACCAGCGTGGAGGTGGTTAATATCAGCGTCCCCGAGCCGTTGACCCTGGCGGAGAGGGATTTACTGTTGGAGGAGGAGGCGGAGGCGAGCCAGAAGGGTGAGGAGATTGAAGAGCCGGAGTCGCCGTCGGCGGTTATAAGGGTGAATATCTATAGTTACGAAGGGGAATAGACATGGCTGAAGTTACTCTATTTATTGAAGATAGCGCCATCAGGGTTCTGGTGGCCAAGGGGCGGCGGGTTGAAAGGTGGGCCAGGATGCCCCTTGAGCCCGGTCTGGTCGGCGACGGTCTGATACTCGACGAAGCTCAGGTGGCGGACAGGATTCGCCAGCTTTTCAAGCTGAATAAGATAGGGGCTAGGACGGTGGTTGCCGGTCTGAGCGGCTTCAACTCGGTGTACCGTCTGATTTCTCTCCCCGAGCTGCCGCCGGATATCCTTCACGAGGCGGTAGAGCAGGAGGCGAGTCGGGTGGTACCCGTGCCCATCGACCAGGTCTACCTGTCCTACCAGACCC
>CAZXVG010000071.1:0-6349 GCA_964644205.1 uncultured Dehalococcoidales bacterium
GGCGAGGCCTCCTCCAGAGACAGGGCACCGGCCATGGTGGCAAAGTCCTCACCCTTCACCAGGCCCGCCCGGACGCTTGCCGCCTGGCTCTGGCTCTCCAGGAACATGGCCATAACCTGCCTCTGCTCGGCGGACAGCGGCACCTCATGCTCGAAGTGTTCGTCCAGCAGCTTCTGAACCAGTAAGTCGTGCCGCAGTAGCTCCCGGTAATCCTGAGCCAGCAGCGAGTCAATCTCCTTAATCGCCTCAGTAACCTCAGCGTCGCTGACCGTGATACCCAGGCCCGCCGCCGCCTGCCTCATAAGCTCGGTCTGCTCGATAAATAGCTCCACCTGGTCCGGTAGAATCTGACTGTAGTATGATGGCTCCAGCCCGTAGACCTGCTCGTAGACCTCACTCTGGGCCCGGAGGACATCCACGTAGTACCCCATAGTGAAATCGGTATCATTAACGCTAATCACCTTCTCCCGCATGGGGAGGTACTCGTTTTTATACCAGCCGCCGCCGAGGATACCGCCCACAACCGCAATAACGGCTATGCCGATTATAAGAAACATGCGCTGTCTCTTTTCCTGCTGCTGCTGACGGCTGAGCTGATGCTTGTTAAGCTCATGTATGTGCTGTTCGTGCTGCTTTCGATGCTTCTTCTTAGCCAAGCCTAAGACCTCCTCCGCAAGGCTGACCTACGTTTACCACCGGGTGAGAACCACCCGAGATAATCCCCTCAATTATAGCTAAAAAACGGCCAATAACCAAGTGGGGCCGGTAAAAGGACGCCCTATTTCTCATCCCGTCTTAGGAAGATGTCCAGACTCCGCACCTTACCTACCCCCTTGAGGGACGAGGCCATAGCCAGCAGGACATTGGTCACGAACTCCCTGGGGAAGGCGCTCAGGGTGAGCGGGGCGTCATTCACATAGACAGAGAGGCGCTCCCGCTGGGGACTAATGAAACCGGTCTCCAGAAGGTCGGCCAGGGCCTTAATGTCGTCAAAGCCGAACTGCCTGGCCCTGGTGGTCAGGGGCTCATCGGTGACCACGGCCACCAGCTTCCTGAGGCCGCTGAGCCGGGGGCCGACCTCACGGCGGTGGACCTCTATCTTGGGGGCGTCGCCCTGCTTAAAGCCCTCGGCGAGGACAAGGTCGCAGTCTTCACCCAGGACACGGGCTATGCCCTCCAGGGTCTTGGGCGCCGCCGGCCTGATGAGCACCAATCTATCTTCGGCGCTGGCCACAGCCGCCACACTCCCCGCCTCGAGGTAACGCCAGGTATCCTTACCCGGCTTATCAAAGCTCATGCCGCCGTGGGTATGCTTTATGGTGGCGACGCGATAGCCCCGCGAGCCAAGCTCGCGAGTCAGCTTCTCCACCAGGGTGGTCTTACCGGACTTCGACCGGCCAACGATGGACACTATCGGCGGCATCGGCTAGCTCCCCCGCCCGTAGGTGCGGTAAGCCCTCTTCCAGGGCTCCTTCTTAAAGGTGAGGTAGTCCCTGATTGCCTCCCTCAGGGTATTCACCGCCAGGAGAGCGCAGTGCGCATGAGCCTCGGGCAGCCCGCCCAGGGCATCGAGAACAGCCTGCTGGCTGATATCCAGCGCCTGGGGAATGGTCTTACCCCTGACCAGCTCGGTGAGCAGACTGCCGCAGGCTATGGTGGGCACACAGCCGTCGGTGGCGAAGGTGGCCGCCGTCACGGCGTTACCCTCCACCCTGAGCCATATCTCCACGGTATCACCGCAGGGCCCGGTAACCCGGCCGAAGCCGTGGGCGTTCTCCATCTCCCCCAGGTTTCTCGGCCTCAGGGCCCGGTCGATAACCGCCTCGGTGTAGACCTCCTGCGGTACGGACTCTCCAGATGATGAAACCATGTCCCGCTCCTATAAAGCCTGCCCCAGGCCAGCTACGAGGCCAGCCGGGAGAGCGCCGGCCCCAGGTTCTGCTCAAGGCCGGTTAAGATATCGGAGCTATAGCGCTCAATCCCGCCCTCGTCGCACAGCCTGGCAAGCTCCGGGTCGATTGGCAGCCGCCCCAGAAGCGGGGCGCCGGCCGCCCGCGCCATCTCCTCCGCCTTACTCTTACCGAAAAGCTCGATGCGCCGGTCGATATCGGCAAGGTAGAGATAGCTCATATTCTCAACCACGCCGAGAATGGGCTTATCCATCTTCTTAGCCATGCTCAGCGCCTTCTTGACTATCATGGAGGCCAGGTCCTGCGGCGTGGAGACAATGACTATCCCGGCTATGGGCAGCGACTGCATTACGGTGAGGGAGGCATCGGAGGTCCCCGGAGGCAGGTCGACCACCAGGTAGTCCAGCCTGCCCCAGAGCACATCCTCCCAGAACTGGGTGATGGCCCGGGAAATAAGCGGCCCCCGCCAGATAACGGCCTCGTCCTCCTGGGGCATGAGCAGATTAAAGCTCATGACCTCAATCCCCGAGCGGGAAAGCACCGGCAGGATGCCGCTTTGGCTGCCCCCGGGCCGCTCCTTGATACCGAACATCTTAGGGATGCTGGGCCCGGTGATATCGGCGTCCAGGATACCCACCTCGCTGCCCTGACGCCTGAGCGCCACAGCGATAAGCCCCGCCACCAGAGACTTACCCACCCCTCCCTTACCACTCATCACGGCGATGACCTTCTGAATCTGGTTAAGCTCCGCCGGCTTAAGCTCGGTGAAATCCACCTGCACGCCGGCGACACCGCTAAGCTTACCGACCACACCGGTCACCTTCTCCTTAAGCCACTCCTGAACGCTGTCACTCAGCGCCGAAGAGGCCAGGGTGATGCTCACCTTACCGTCGGCGACGGCTACCCCACGCACCAGGTTCATCATCTTAAGGCTGCGCTTGACGCCGGGCACCAGAACCTCGCCCAGGCTCTCCCTTACCTTTTCCTCAGCTATCAATGGTCTCCCCTCTCAATGGCTACTACCGGAAAGCAGGACACTTCCCATATCAACTATAACAGGAAGAGAGAAATCATGGCAAACCCTTTCTCAGGCCGCCGCATAGGTGCTAAAATATCCTGGTTGGGGAGGAATCCATGACCATAAGAGAGAACGTGACCCGAGTCCTAAGCGAGCTAGCGCCGGGGGTGGAGCTGGTCGCCGCCGCCAAGACCAGAGAGCCCCGGGAAATCCTGGAGGCCATCGAGGCCGGGGTAGGCATCGTCGGCGAGAACTATGTCCAGGAAGCGGAAAGGGCTCACCGTTTAATCGGCGACCGGACCAGATGGCACTTCATCGGACACCTCCAGAAGAACAAGGTGAAGAAGGCGGTAGAGCTGTTCGACATGATTGAGACCGTCGATTCCCTGGAGATAGCCGGAGAGATTAGCAAAAGGTGCGCCCAAATCGGTAAGACCATGCCGGTGCTGATTGAGATAAACAGCGCCCGGGAGGGGCAGAAGTGGGGGGTCTTCCCGGAAAAGGCCGCCGGGCTAGCCGCCGGAATCTCGAAGCTCCCCAACCTCAAGGTAATGGGGCTGATGACCATGGGCCCTTTCTTAAAAGACCCCGAAGGCTTAAGGCCCTACTTCAGGGAGGCGAAGGGGCTCTTCGACCGAATCGGAGAGCTTAACCTGGCCGGGGTCAGCATGAAGTACCTCTCCATGGGGATGACGGATTCTTACAAGGTCGCCATAGAGGAAGGGGCCAATATGGTGCGCATCGGCACCAGGATATTCGGGGAGCGCCTTAGCCCGGGATAACTAAGTTTGGGAGGCAAATCGTGATTTGTATGAACTTTACAGAGGTCGAGCCCATCCAGGTAGGAGCAGTCAAATACCAGGGGGAGAGCCGGAAGGCCGAGGGGGTAACCGTAAGGTGGCTCACCCACCGCGACCTGGGCGGGGAGGAATACCAGCATAACCACGCCCTGAGACACTTCGCCATCGCCCCCGGGGGTGAGCTCCCCATGCACAGTCACCAATACACCCAAATCATGTATCTACTAAGCGGCCGGGCGCTGTGCCTCGGTCTCTCCCCGGACGGTAAGCCGGAACAGCAGGAGGTCGGCCCGGGCGACTTCGTCTACACCTACTCCTTCGAGCCCCACGGCCTGAAAAACCCGAGCCCCACCGAGCCGGTGGTCCTGCTGTGCTGCATCGACTGTGTCGATGGCAAGGATAACTGCCTGCCCGCCCGTTAGCTAGGTAAGCGACTCCAGGCCGGCCACGATGTCCCCCAGGTCGTTAAAGGGGGTACAGCTGAGGTTCTTCTCCTTACAGGCGGTAAGCAGATCGCCGGTAGCGAAAACATGATAGGCCTGGCTGGCCGGGGCGATATCGGAGAAACCGTTGCCGGCATATATCACCCGATAACCGCTCTCCCGAAACGAGCCGAGATAGGACTCCTTAAACCCGTCCTCCAGCGGCTCTCCCCAGGGGCCCAGATAGCGGGCCTCAATGCCGCGAGCGCCGAAGCCGGTGCGGGCGGCAAAGACCTCGATGTTATGATGGGTATCGAGGCAGCTCAAAACGGTCTTGATGTAGAAATCGAGGCCGTTACTGACGATAACGAACCTGAAGCCCCGCCGCTGGCAATAAGCGAGCAGGTCGGTAAAGCCGGGGCGTATCTCCGCCCGGTCTCTGACAAACCTGACCAGGGTCTCTTCATCGGCCTTGACCGCAGAAAAGGCCCGGGCGCTAAACTGGGCAACCGATATCCTGCCCTCTTTATACTGCTCCAGTATCCGGCGCCAGTCCCGGCTGCCAAAGGCATCCAGTATCATGAAGCTGACATCCTCCGGGGTGATGGTGCCGTCAAAATCACACTGAAAAAGGGTCTTCATAGCCTTATCCGTAACTCCTTAACAGGCATAAGCCAATCCGATAGTGAGGACTCTCCGGACACCGCCAAGCGGGCGGCGGCCGCTACATACCCTCGGCCTGAGCCTCGGCGCTCACCCGATGCAGGCTTTCCGGACTCGCCACGTGGTCGACAAAGAGAACCCCGTTGAGGTGGTCGAGCTCATGCTCCAGCGCCTGGGCCTTAAGCCCGGTGGCCTTAATCCTGACCGGTTTCCCCCACCGGTCCCAGCCCTTGACCGTAACCGAGACCGAGCGCTTGATGTCACCCGCATAGCCCGGCACGCTGAGGCAGCCCTCCACCACCTCTCGCTCGCCGCGGCGCTTGACAACCTCGGGGTTAACTAGGGCAAACGGCTCCTCATCCGGCAGCTGAACCACCACCACCCGCAGCGAGACGCCAATCTGTGGCGCCGCCAGCCCGACGCCGTCCCGCTGCTGCATCGTCTCCACCATGTCGTCGATGAGCCGCCGAACCGAGTCGTCTACGGCGGGAACCCGCTTTGCCTTCTGTCTCAAGACCAGGTCGCCCGGAAGGCGGCATATCTTACGAACTGCCACGTTGCTTGCTCCCCATACCGAGATAGCCTGACCCGGCAGTAAACCTAAGGATACCGGCCATCTACCGGCGGCAATCCACCCACATAATAACAGATTGAGGCGCCCTATTCCAAAAGTACCCCCGGCACGAAGAGCCAGACAGGTGTATGATGCCGGGCGCAGGCGAGAAACCGGCCTAAAAGCCGGAGGGGTTAAACGACACCGGGTCTCATATCCCCAGTATCTGCCGCTTCTTGGCGGCGAACTCTTCCTCGGTGATGATGCCTTTATCCCTCAGCTTCGCCAGCTGTTCCAGCTCCTCGATATATGAGGCGGTGCGTGCTTGGGGCCTGGCGGCCACTGTCCGGGCGGTGGCCATCTTCATCTCTATGGCCGCCTTTATCCGGTCGAACTCCGCCTGATGCGCCCCCTTAAACATCACCGTATTCTCATCACGAACCGCATCGTCGTGGTCTCCGGTATCGTTCCTGCCGGAGAGCAGAAACTGAATGAAGCCGTTACCCATCGTGGTCGCCCTTTTCAGGTTTATGGTGGCAATCTGGGAAAACAGTATGTCCCGGTTACCCCTGAAGCCCTGGGGGAAGTTCGTCTCCTCCCGGCGCTGGATACGGACACGGTCGTCCAGGAGCAGGAGGTTGGCATTAATGCCCTCAGCCCTCATCAGGATGGGGCCCATGAACTGCCCCTTACCCTGCACCAGCCGGCGCCCCTGCTCGATTGAGGCGGCAAACTCCTCGAGATACCTCTGACTATCCTCAGGGTTAAGATTCATAAGTACCTTACCGTAACCCCCATACTATCTTAATATATTTTATAACAGATTAGCCAAATCCGCCACGACTCGGCTGACCCGGCCCGTCTCTCCAGGGCGACGTAAAGGCTTGCTCCCTAAAATAGGTTATGTTAATATTAGAAACCAGGTAGCTCGGGGTGTAGCGCAGCCTGGTAGCGCACCTGAATGGGGTTCAGGTGGTCGCCGG
>CAZXVG010000072.1:0-6299 GCA_964644205.1 uncultured Dehalococcoidales bacterium
ATATGTAGATGACGTCGGGGTTCTGGGCCTTGATTCGGGTCAGGCTCTCCATCTCCGAGATGGTGTCTGTCGAGTGCTCCTCATCAGCCACGATTTCAATGCCCAGGTCATCGGCCAGGGCCCGAGCCGCATCCCGGGCGCCGGAACCGGTGGTGTTATCCAGAAGGTGCAGGGCCATCCTGGGCTTCCCCTCGCCCTGCCAGATGTTCTCCAGATAGTAGGTGGCAAAGGACGCCCAGTCATCGCCGTAGTCCGGCATCTGTCCGTAGATGTGCCGCGGCGGATGGGTGCATACCGGGGAGCTAAAGACGGTAAAGCCGGGGAACTCGGCCCGGTTGGCACTCTCCATGGAGGCCCCCATCATCTTGGAGGAGTTGGTGGTGAAGAGCAGACAGCCCTTATCCATCAGCTCGTTGATAACGTTAACCGCTTTAGAGGCGTCGTATTCGTTATCACGCCAGATAACCTCAATCTGGTGCCCGTCGATGCCTCCCAGCTCCTCGTTGATGTACTTCATGCAGTCCAGCTTGCCGTCACCCATGGGGCGTCCCTTTTCGGCAGCGGGGCCGGTGTAGCAGATACTGAAGCCCACCTTTAACTCCGAAGGGGCTGCCCCCGGACTACCCCCGACACAACCACTGCTGACCAAGGGTATCACGGCCATAACCAAGACCAGGGATAGGGCTAAAGCTACCTTTAGTGGTTTTTTTAATCTCATTTAGTAGTATTCCTCCTTTAATCAGATTTCATTAAGAGACCTTATGCAATATGACATCACCTCCCTATTTACCGAACTTTTTAAAATGGCCAAAGTTTATAGGAAGCCCGGAGCAGCGACCAACGGTGGGCCAGCCCCCGGGGCTCTAATATCAGGAACAGAATAACGGCCAGGCCGAAGACCATGGGGCCGATGCCGGTGGTAAATCCAGCGGGCAGGGTGGGGATAGCGCCCTCAATAATCGGGGCAATGAGGGTTATCGCCTTCTGTAATAGGCGGATGAAGAGGGTGCCGAAGATAGGCCCGATGGTGGTGCCCAGGCCGCCGATGATGATAATGCCGACATACAGTATCGAGTCCGTCATGGTGAAGTTCTCGGCACTGAGAAAGCCGGTCCAGTGGGCGAACAGGGAACCGGCGATTCCCGCCAGGAAACAGCCGATGAAGAAGGCGAGCAGCTTATAGCGAAAGAGGTTAATCCCCATTACCTGGGCGGCAAGGTCGTTATCCCTGATGGCGACAAAGGCCCGGCCTACCCGGCTCCGGGTCAGGTTGTTCGTCAGAAAGACCACCACTATCACGATTATCATAATAAGATAGAACTGGCTGGCCTGGCTGACAAGAGAGACACCGCCGATTGAGGCCGGGGGGACAACCATGCCGTTAAAGCCCCCGGTGACGCCGGTCCAGTGGTTGATGACCCAGATAATGATGAACTGGGCGGCAATGGTGCTGATGGCCAGGTAAAAACCCTTGACCCTGAGCGAGGGGACCCCGAAAATCATGCCTACCAGCCCGGCCACACCACCGGCACAGATGAGCCCGGCCAGGAAGGGAAACCCGAAGCGATTGGTCAGTATCGCCGAGGCATAGGCGCCGACGGCAATGAACCCGGCATGGCCTATAGAGAGCTGCCCGCAGTAGCCGGTCAGGATATTCAGCCCGGTAGCCGCAATTATGGTAATCCCGATAAGGTTGGCCACGCTCAGCCACTCGCCGCCCCAGTAAAGGGGCCCGGTGAAGAGAAGGGCCAGGAGCACGCCGAGCCACACCCAGTGAGTCCTGGTGCGGAAGATGGCCATATCCTGGGCATAGGTATAGCTACGAATGCCGGTCGGTAAAGACAACCACCTATATCCTTTCTATACGGCGTTCTCCAAACAGGCCGTGAGGCCTGATAAACATCACGATAACGATAATCACGAACGGGATAATCTCCCTCACCCCGGGCCAGGTGAGCGGGGTCAGGTAGCCGCCCCCCACGTTCTCGGCGAGGCCGATTATGGGCCCGGCGACAATGGCCCCGAGGAAGGAATCCAGACCGCCCAGTATCACCACCGAAAAGGCCTTGAGACCGGTCTCAACCAGACCGAAGGTGATACCACCGATACTCGACATCAGAATACCGCCCACCGCCGCCAGCACGCAGGCAAACATCCACGACCGGGAGAATATCTTGGCCACCGGAACGCCGCAGGCCTGGACGGCCATCTGGTCGTCGGCAACCGCCCGCATGATGATGCCCATGCGGTGGCGCTTGAAGAAGAGGGTGAGCAGGACAAAGAGGACTATGGAGATAACGGCCGCCCACAGGTATTCCTGGGAGACGACGGCACTCCCGACATGGAGCGGCTCGTCGGGGAAAAGGCGGGGCAGGGCGGCCACGCTCTTCGGCCAGATAAGGCTCACCAGCCCCTCAATAAAGAAGGCCACCCCCAGGGTAACGGTTATCAGAGACAATATCGGCTGCCCGATAAGGGGGCGCAGGGCCAGCCGCTCAATGAGCCAGCCCACCCCCAGGGCAAAGAGGATGACCAGGGGCAGGCCCAGCCAGACGGGGAAGCCTGCCTGAACCAGCATCCCGTAGGTGAACCAGGAAAAGACCAGCACCAGCTGCCCCAGCGCCAGGTTGGCAACCCCGCTCGACTTCCAGATGAGGACAAAACCCAGCGCGATGAGGGCATAGACCATGCCCACGGTGACGCCGGTGATGGCAAATTGACTAAACTCTACCATTATTCACAAGCCCATGGGATACAGTTCTCACCTTGATAGCGGTGGTGACGATGCCCTTATGACCGTCCCGGTAGGTTACCGGCACCTTGACCTCTACCTCACTGCCCCCGCGATAGATGGTGTCAATTAACTCGCGGTACCTCTCCTCAATGAACGCCCGCCTCAGCTTCCTGGTCCGCGTTAGCTCCGCTTCATCGGGGTCAAACTCCTTGTGCAGCAGCACGAACTTCTTTATCCTGGCGGGCTCGGGAAGGTAGCTGTTGAGCCGGATTAGGTCCCCCTGCACCAAATCGGCCACCTCTTCCTTCTGGGAGAGGTCGGCAAAGGCCGTGTAGCTAATCCGGTGGTGCTCCGCCCACTTGGCCAGCAGGGCAAAATCCACATTGAGTATCGCCGAGACAAAGCCGCGGTTCTTGCCGCCGACCACGATAGCGTTCTTGATGTAGGTGCTGAACCTCAGCTGGCTCTCGATATACTGGGGCGCGTAGCGGACCCCCGAGCTCAGCTCCCCCATGTGCTCCAGCCGGTCGAGATATATCAGGTGACCGTCCTCGTCGATGTTGACGGCGTCCCCGGTACGGCACCAGCCGCCGGCCAGGGTAGCCTCGGTACGGACCGGGTCTTTATAGTAGCCGCCGAACACCGAGTCGCTCCTCACCAGGAGCTCGCCGTTATCGCTTACCCTGACCTCGGTACCCAGCGCCGGGCGGCCGACGCTCTCCAGCTTAATCTCACCGCCAGCGTGGGAGGAGATAAAGCCCGCCTCGGTGGTGACGTAGTTCTGCCTCAGTTCGATACCGATGGCATGAATCAAGCGCAGGACATGGGGGCTCAGCACCGAGCCGCCGGTAACGGCGAACCTGACCCGGGACAGCCCCAGCCGGTCTTTAAGGGGCTTAAAGAGGACCTGATAGGCAATCCAGTGAGTGAACCGCGACCAGAGGCTGAGCTGTTCGCCCGCGAGGTCGGCATCGCTAATCTTATGGCCCAGCGGCAGGAAGAGGTTATAGATGGAGCGCCGGAAAGACGAGGCGTATATCATCTTCGCCTGAATACTGCCCACCAGGCTCTCCCACTGCCGGGGCCCGTAGCTTGCCAGGCTGGGGCCGGCCTCACGGGTATCCTGGGCAACGGTCTCCGGCTTCTCGGGGAAGTTCAAACGGGCCCCGCTGAGCAGGTGAGGGATGGTGGTGAAGATACTGTCCCCCACCCAGGCCAGCGGGAAGTTGCTCACCAGCTCGTCCCGGTGGCTTAAGGGGTAGCGAGCCAGGAACCTCCGGGCCGAGCTAATCAGGGCGCGGTGGCTGACGACGACCCCCTTGGGCAGGTCACTGGTCCCCGAGGTGTAGTAGATAAAGGCGGTATCGTCCCCGCTCTGCGCCGTTACGCTCCGGGTAAACAGGTCGGGGTCGCTCTCTTCGCAGAGCCGGCCCTTCTCCATTACCTCAGCGAGGCTGACCAGAGAAGGCTGGTCGTAGTTCTTGAGGCCCTTGGGGTTCCAGTAGATAATCTTCTTAAGCGAGGCCAGCTCGTCCTTTACCTCCAGGAACTTGTCCGTCTGCTCCTGGTCGTTAACTATAGCGAACCTGGCCCCGGAGTGAGCGGCGACATACTTCACCTCAGCCGGGGTGGAATCGACGAAGATGCCGGTGGCGATACCACCCACCGCCTGAGCGGCAAAGGCGCCCCAGAACCACTCCGGCTCGTTGTCCCCGATAAGACAGACCACGTCCCCCGGCTTAAGGCCGAGTCTCTTTAGCCCCAGAGCCAGGTACTTCACCTTTTGATAGCAGTCAGCCCAGCTATACCTCTGCCAGATACCGAGCCGCTTACGGCACACGGCTGTCCGCTGAGGCCAGCTCTCATGGTTACGCATAATGAGCTTGGGAATGGTATCCCAGCCTTCGGCTAGTGCCATATTAGCTCCGCTCGGCTCCCTCATCTCAAGACCCAGACCCTGATTCGGGCAATAAAAAACCCCCCGCTTGGGGAGGTATTCTATATCTCAGACCTGGACTATATAATTACAATACCCTAAGCTCGCTAACTTGATTCATACCCTACCCCCCAAGCGCACCTCAGTGCGCCCGGTAAAGACGAATTTTGTGGTTCTCCTCTGCCTTCTGCCGTTAGCGAGCATTAAACCTGGCATAACCTCAATTTAAGTATGTAGAGAGGTTATCACAACCGTAACATTTCTGTCAATAGCCGGAGACCAGATTAGCTACCCCTCTCCGGCACCGGGATGGTGGTGCCGGTAGCCTTGGCGATGAGCTTACCGTCCTGACTGGTGACCACTATCTCGGAGATACCGACCCGCCGACCGCTCCTCACCACCCGACACTCGGCGGTAAGCTCGTCACCCACCCCGGCCCCGGCCACGAAGTGGATGTTGAACTGGGAAGCCAGACTGGGATAGGACAGCGAGTTGGAGCCGTAGGCAAACGCCTGGTCGGCCACCGCCATAATCACCCCCCCGAAGACCAGGCCGTTAAAGTTCCGGTGCTCCGGCTTAAGCTTCATGGTGACCCTGGCATAGCCCGGGCTGAGCTCCTTGAGCGTCATCCCCAGGAAGGAAGCGACCGGCTCACTGTCGGCCTTGGCCCTCAACCGGGTAAGGTCCGACGACGCCTCTACCTTGTGCGACATCTTGTCCATAACTCTCCTTACTTAAAGAAGTGCGCTAGGCCCTGAGGGCTAACCCATAAACTCCCGGGCCGCCCGGCGAAGGCCGTCTAGGGAGCCCTCTAGCGTCCTATCATCAACACAGTAGGCAATCCGGAAATAGCCCGGCGTCCCGAAACCGCTCCCGGGAACGGTGAGCACCAGGTGCCGCTGCAGCTCCCTAACGAAAGCAACGTCGTCCGCTGCCGGCGACCGGGGGAACATGTAGAAAGCCCCGCCCGGCTTTACCACCGAATAGCCCATCTCGACTAGATAACGAAATAAGAAGTCCCTCTTTTTCTGGTAGTCAGCGACATTCACCGTCACCGACTGCAGCCGCCCTACCAAGTGCTGCATCAGGGCCGGGGCGTTAACATAGCCCAGAATCCGGTTACAGTGGATGAACCCCGCCACCAGCTCCTGGCGCTGATGACAGGCGGGGTTAGCAGCGATATAGCCGATGCGTTCCCCGGGCAGCGACAGGTCTTTGGAGTGGGAGCTAACCACCAGGCTCTCACGGTAGTGGGGCCAGATGTAGGGGTACTCGATACCGTCGTAGATAATACGCCGGTAGGCCTCGTCGCTGATGAGAAATATCTGCCTCCCCAAGTGAGCCGACCTGTCACGGAGCAACCCCCCGAGCTCACGTATGAAATCCTCGCGGTAGACCACCCCGGTGGGGTTGTTGGGGGAGTTTATCACCACCGCCCTGGTCTTCGCCCCCAGGACACCTTCGAGGGTATCAAGGCGGGGGACGAAGTGCTCGTCGGTGGCGAGCACCCGGGCGACCCCGCCGTGATTTTCGATATAGCCGACGTACTCCGGGAAATAAGGGGCGAAGATAATTACCTCGTCGCCCTGATTCAGTATCGCCTTCAGCACCACGTTCAGGGCGCCGGCG
>CAZXVG010000073.1:0-6122 GCA_964644205.1 uncultured Dehalococcoidales bacterium
CCCAATTGCGACAAGATTATCCCCGGGATGCTCATGGCGGCGGTGAGGTTGAACCTGCCGGCTGTCTTCGTCAGCGGCGGCCCGATGCTGGCCGGACGGATGAGCGGTAGCGGGGGCGTTAGTGCTATCGACCTTAACTCCGTCTTCGAGGGGGTAGGGCGGGTGCTCAAGGGGAAGATGAGTAAGGAAGAGCTTACCGCTCTGGAAGAGCTGGCCTGCCCCGGCTGCGGAAGCTGCTCCGGGATGTTCACCGCCAACACCATGAACTGCGCCACCGAGGCCATGGGTATGGGTCTCACGGGTAACGGCACCATCCCGGCGGTGGATGCCCGGCGGGTGGGGCTTGCCAAGAGGGCGGGAGAGCAGGTCATGGAGCTGGTGGCTAAGAATATCCGGCCGCGTGATATCGTCACCCGGGCCGCTATCCATAACGCCCTGAGTGTCGATATGGCCCTGGGCGGGAGCACCAATTCGATTCTGCACCTGATGGCTATCGCCCACGAGGCGGGCGTTGATTTCCCCCTGTCCCTGGTGAATGAGATAAGCGAGCGTACCCCGCACCTCTCCCGGCTGCGGCCCGCCGGCGACTGGCATGTGGAGGACCTGGACCTGGCCGGGGGCATCCCGGCGGTGATGAAGGAGCTTAACGGGCTGCTCGACCTCGGGGCGGCCACGGTGTCCGGGAAGTCGGTGGCGGAGATTATCGCCGGTGTCGGCTTCGTGAACCGGGAGGTGATTCGTGCCGCCAGAGACCCCTATTCCCCCAAGGGGGGCATCTGTATCCTCTTCGGCAACCTGGCGCCGGATGGCGCCGTGGTCAAGCGGGCGGCCGTAGACCCGGAGATGATGGTTCATCGGGGGCCGGCCCGGGTCTTTGACTCCGAGGAGGCGGCTACCGCCGCCATCATGAAGGGTGATATTGCCTCGGGTGAGGTTCTGGTTATTCGCTACGAGGGGCCCAAGGGGGGGCCGGGGATGAGGGAGATGCTCACCCCCACCTCCCTTCTGAGCGGCATGGGTATGGACAAAGAGGTGGCCCTGATAACCGACGGGCGCTTTTCCGGGGCCAGCCGCGGGGCGGCTATCGGTCATGTCTCCCCCGAAGCCGCCAGCCGGGGGCCAATCGCTGCCCTGAAGGACGGAGACATGATTAAGATTGATATTCCCGGCTATAAGCTTGATGTTGAGCTTGACGATGGCGAGCTCGCCCGGCGTTTGGCGTCGCTGCCTCCCTTTAAGCCCAAGGTAAAAAGCGGCTATCTCCGGCGCTATGCCGAAATAGTCGGCTCCGCAAGCGGCGGTGCGGTTTTTAGCGAGAGGGGAGAGTGATAATGAAAATGACCGGTGCCCAGATTGTATGGGAGAGCCTCCTTAAGGAGGGGGTCGAGGTTGTCTTTGGTTTCCCGGGGGGGGCTATCATTCCGATATATGACACCCTGCCCCAGTACCCCCAGATGCGCCACGTCCTGGTACGCCACGAGCAGGGGGCGGCCCATGCCGCCGACGGTTACGCCCGGGCCACGGGTAAGGTGGGGGTGTGCATGGCCACCTCCGGGCCGGGAGCCACCAACCTGGTAACCGGGATTACCAACGCCTTTCTCGACTCGGTGCCCATGGTGGCCATAACCGCCCAGGTATCCCGCTCGGTAATCGGCACCGATGCCTTTCAGGAGGTGGATACCACCGGCATCACCCTGCCCATCACCAAGCATAACTACCTGGTGCTGGATACCGCTTCGCTGGCCCGGGTGCTCAAGGAGTCCTTCCACCTGGCGCGCACGGGGCGTCCGGGGCCGGTGCTGATTGATATCCCCAAGGACGTGCTCACCGAGTCGGTAGAGTATGTTTACCCCGAGGAGGTGAGGCTGGCGGGCTATAAGCCGGTGCTTGAGGGTCATGCGGCGCAGGTCAAGCGGGCGGCGAAGCTGATTAACGAAGCGGAGCGGCCGCTGATACTGGCGGGTCGGGGGGTGGCCATAGCCGGGGCGCACCGTGAGCTCCGGGAGCTGGCTGAGGCGGGAGAGATACCGGTGGTGACCACGCTGTTGGGGATAGGCACCTTTCCGGAGAGCCATCCCTTAAGCTTCGGGATGCCGGGAATGCACGGGGCGACGTATGCCAATCTGGCGGTGGACGGGGCTGACGTGTTAATTGCGGTGGGCATGAGATTTGACGACCGGGTAACGGGTCGGGTAAGCGGCTTTGCGCCCCATGCCAAGATAATCCACATAGATATCGACCCGGCGGAGATAGGAAAGAACGTCAGGGTAGACGTACCCATAGTGGGGGATGCCCGTTTGGTGCTGGAGGCGATAGTAAAGCAGATATTACCGCGGGGCCGGAGTGAGTGGCTCAAGCAGCTGGGGCGGTGGCGTGAAGAGCACCCCCTGGGGGTGAGGGAGAGTCTGGGTTTGTTGCCGCAGTATGTCATAAGACAGATATATGAGGTAACGGGGGGTGGGGCCATCATGGTGACCGGGGTAGGTCAGCACCAGATGTGGACGGCGCAGCACTGTTGTTACGATAAGCCGAACACCCTGATTTCGTCGGGGGGTTTGGGGACGATGGGCTTCGGGCTGCCGGCGTCGGTGGGGGCCAAGGTAGGGCGTCCCGACGAGGTGGTGTGGTGCGTTGACGGGGACGGCAGCTTTCAGATGACGATGCAGGAGCTGGGGACGATAGCCCAGGAGGGGTTGGCTGTAAAGATAGCCATCATCAACAATTCCTATCTGGGCATGGTGCGGCAGTGGCAGGGGTTATTCTACGAGCGGCGCTATGTGGCCACGCCCTTGTCCGGGCCCGATTTCGTGCAGATAGCCGGGGCCTACGGGATACCCGGGCTCAAGGTGACCAAGCGTGAGGGGGTGGTGCCGGCCATAGAGCGGGCGCTCAGCGAGGACGGGCCCTTCCTGATTGAATTCGTGGTTGAGCCGGAGGAGGACGTCTACCCCATGGTGCCGCCGGGAGCCGCTCTGTGTGAGGTTATCGAGGAGTCGGTCAGGGGGGAGATAGTGGTATGACCACCACTAAGCATATCCTGGTTGCCTTACTGGAGGATAAGCCCGGGGTGCTTAACCGGATGGCCAGTGTTTTCCGCCGGCGCGGCTTTAATATTGAGAACGTTAACGTGATTGATACCGTTAATCTGGGTAGTAGCGAGGAGCTATCCAAGCTGACCCGGGTTACCATTGTCGTCAGCGGGTCGAAGGCCATGGTGACGCAGCTTAAGCGGCAGCTGGAAAAGATTATCGACGTGGTTAGGGTGTCCGAAATCCCCGTCCAAAGCGAGGCTTAGTCTGGCCGGGCGTTTCGGTAGAGAGGGAGCAGTATGGCAGTAACTAAACATACCCTGGTAGCTCTGGTAGAGGACAAGCCCGGGGTGCTCAACCGGATGGTAAGCCTTTTCCGCCGCCGTGGTTTCAATATCGAGAGTATTGCGGTTGGCGCCAGCGAGATACCTCACCTGTCGCGCATGACCATCGTGGTTATCGGCTCAGCGGCTACCATCGAGCAGGTCAGGAAGCAGTCGGACAAGATAGCCGATGTCATCAAGATTTCGGATATTACCGGCGGGGATACCGTGACCCGGGAGCTGGCCCTGCTCAAGGTGAAGGCTACCCCGGCGACGCGCAGCGAAATCATTCAGATTGTCGATATCTTTCGAGCCAGCATCGTGGATGCCTCTCCCGATTCGATGGTTATCGAGGTTACCGGGGATGAGGACAAGGTTAATTCTCTGCTTAAGATGCTGCGGCCCTTCGGCATCAAGGAGCTACACCGCACCGGGCGGGTGGCCATGACTCGGGGGAGTGGCGGCGCCCTGGCCGGCGGTAAGGAGCCATCCAGGCGTCAGGCTGGCAGAGGCGGCAAGTCATAGGGTCGTCGGGTGAAGCGTGGGGTGCGACCCCGGCTGGGGTTTGTCTCCGAAGACCCTTCCTCAATCTCATCTTTCCCCGCAGCAGGGGCGGCCCATGCCGGGTCCTTTTCTATTGATTTTGAGGTTAAGGCGGGGGAGAGTGTATACTTAGACTAAAGGGCACCGTAGACTCTGGTGAGCCGGTTAGGTTACCGAATATAAGGAGGTAAAGGGTTATGGCCAAGATATACTATGAAAGTGATTGTGACCTGGGTCTGCTTAAGGGAAAGGTGGTCGGTATTATCGGCTTTGGCAGCCAGGGGCATGCCCATGCCCAGAACCTGAGGGATAACGGCTGTCAGGTGATAGTGGCCGAAGCCAAGGGCACCCCGGGCTGGAAGGCAGCGGAGGCCGCCGGCTTTAAGGTGATGGGTGCTGGCGAGGCAGCCAAGGAGGCCGACATCATTGTCATGCTGGCGCCGGATAACCTGCAGCCGGTTGTCTATGAGTCGATTAAGGACGAAATGGTAAGCGGTAAGACCCTGATGTTTGCCCACGGCTTTAACATTCACTACGGGCAGATTGTGCCCCCGGCGGAGATTAACGTAACCATGGTGGCTCCCAAAGCCCCGGGGCATCGGGTGAGGGAGACGTTTGTCGAGGGCAAGGGGACGCCGGCTATCGTGGCCGTCCATCAGGACGCTTCGGGTAAGGCTAAGGAGGTTGCCCTGGCCTATGCCAAGGGTATCGGCTGCGCCCGGGCCGGCGTCATTGAGACCACCTTTGCCGAGGAGACGGAGACCGACCTCTTCGGTGAGCAGGCGGTGCTCTGCGGCGGGGTGACGGCCCTAGTTAAGGCCGGGTTCGAGACCCTGGTCGAGGCGGGCTATCAGCCGGAAATCGCCTTCTTCGAGTGCTGTAACGAGCTCAAGCTAATCGTTGACCTCATCTACGAGGGCGGCTTGAGCTATATGCGCTACTCGGTCAGCGATACCGCCGAGTACGGCGACTACACCCGGGGGCCGCGGGTTATCAACGACGCCGTCAGGGAAGAGATGGAGATAATACTGGCCGAGGTTCAGGACGGTACCTTCGCCCGGGAGTGGATTCTGGAGAACCAGGCCAAGCGCCCGGTCTACAACGCCCTGAAGCGCATGGACGAGGAACACCTGATTGAGAAGGTGGGTAAGGAGCTCCGGGCGATGATGCCCTGGCTCAAGAAGAAGTAGCCGTCGGGCCGGTTAACAGGAAGGCGGCACTATAGGCTACAAGGTAACGGTGGCAACTATGGACAGACTGATTATTTTCGATACTACCCTGCGGGACGGGGAGCAGGCGGCCGGCGGGGCGCTTAATACCAGTGAGAAGCTGGAGATAGCCCGGCAGCTGGCGCGCCTGGGGGTGGACGTTATCGAGGCGGGCTTCCCCGCCAGCTCCCCGGGTGATTCCAAGGCGGTAAGCCTTATCGCCCGGGAGGTTAGGGCGCCGGTGATTTGCGCCCTGGCGCGCGCCCATCCCGATGATATTGACAGCGCCTGGGAAGCGGTTAAGGAGGCTGAGCGTCCGCGTATTCACGTTTTCCTCTCGGCTTCCGATATCCACCTCATGCACCAGCTTAAGAAGAGCCGGGAGCAGGTTCTTGCCCTGGCGCGGGATATGGTGGCGCGGGCCCGGCAGTATACCGACGATGTCGAGTTCTCCCCTATGGATGCCAGCCGCACCGAGCCGGAGTATCTCTACCAGGTCCTGGAGGCGGTAATTAAGGCCGGGGCGACCACGCTGAATATTCCCGATACCGTCGGCTACGCCACCCCTGATGAGTTCGGTGAGCTTATTAGCGGCATCTTCGCGCATGTTCCCGGTATTTCCCGGGCCGTGGTCAGCGTCCACTGCCACGATGACCTGGGGCTGGCGACGGCTAACAGCCTGGAGGCCGTGCGGCGCGGGGCGCGTCAGGTGGAGTGCACCGTTAACGGCATCGGGGAGAGGGCGGGCAACGCCTCCCTGGAGGAAGTGGTTATGGCGGTCAAGACCCGCCAGAACCGGTTCGGGGTGACTACCGGCATCAACACCGAGCAGATATACCGCACCAGTCGGCTGGTCAGCGAGCTTACTGCCTTTCCGGTGCAGCCCAATAAGGCGATTGTGGGTAGTAACGCCTTCAGCCACGAGTCGGGCATTCACCAGGACGGCGTCATCAAGATGCCTATTACCTATGAGATAATAGACCCCCGCACCGTGGGCGTCCCGGCTTCGAGCCTGGTGC
>CAZXVG010000074.1:0-6037 GCA_964644205.1 uncultured Dehalococcoidales bacterium
TGAGTCAGGACATGTCCAGCACCGCCTTCAACTTTGCGGGCCCGCTGGACTACAGTAAGTCCTACTACTGGCAGGTCAAGGCCTGGAAGGACGGCACGCTGCTTACCACCAGTGCCATAGGGGTCTTCAGCACCATGGCTGAGCCGGAAGCGCCCACGCCACCAGTGGTGATAGAGCAGACTCCGGCCCCGGTGCTGGAGATACCGCCCGCCGAGCAGATAACCCCGACCTGGATATACGCCATAATCGGGATTGGTGCTGCGCTGGCGGTGGTGGTGATTGTCCTTATCGTCAGGACCAGGAGGCCCTGATTCTGGCTTAAAGGGTAACACCTAACCGGTAAGCCAAGGGCCCCCCGATTTCTCGGGGGGCCCCTTTTTATTACCTATGGATACGGCCATGGTGATGCCACCCACTCCGTCAAAAAGCCTACAGCTACATAATATGGGGTAGCCTAAATAGGGCATGGTATTTGAATGTAGGATATGTTTTCATAGTGAGAGGAAATATAAAATATATCATATCTGACTAATAATCTTGGGAATGCGATGAACCAATAGCCTGTATTTGGTCACCTGGGCTTTGGGGAGCAAATGGTGAAACCGGTCCCTAGTGGGCCGGTTTTCTTTATTTATATATAGAATATTTATCGGAAGCAAAGGTAGGAAATAACAGGTGTTAAACCAAGTTAGTCCCATGTTGACCACCAACGAGGTTGCCCGCCTTCTAAACGTGCACATTAATACCGTCAGGCGCTGGAGTAATAATGGCACACTGAGGGCATACCGCATCGGCACTCGCGGTGACCGCAGATTTGAGCGCACGGACGTCCTGAACCTGCTTTCGGAACATTCAGGCATGGACAAGCCCTAGAGTTGGGACCTTTACCGAACCCTGGAAAAATCTGCGGGCAATTAATCCCTTAACGTCAAGTGGTGTAGCGTAAAGAGGTAACCGGAATGACCAGCAATTATGCCAGCGAATTAGAAGCCGCTACCAAGATATTCGGAAAGAATGGGAAGCTAAGGGGAGTGGTACTCCGTACCGATGCCGACTACGTTCGGAAACACTACGGTGAGCAGGCCCTGGCCTGTGTCGAGATAGTTACCACAGAAATGGGGGCTCCCATAGCCTACGATAGTATCAAGGCTATGGCCTGGTATCCGGCTTCTCTACGTGGCATCTCTCTGCTGGCTATTATGAGGGTACTGGACTTCCAAGATGAAGACCTCAGGCAGATGGGGTGGGCGGCCCCCAGAAACTCGATAATCACCAAGCTCATGATGAGATACTTTACCAGCTTACGGATGCTCGTTGACAGGTTACCGGCGTACTGGCGCCGGAACTATGAGGTGGGGTCTCTAAGCGGCAAGCTGTCTGACCATTCAGCCCAACTGCTTCTGGAAGGGCTTGAGATTCCGCCAAAAATGTTTCCCTATATCGAGGGCTATTTCACCAGCGTGGTAAGCATGGTGATTGGTAACGACAGTGAAATCCGTATGACAAATATTGAACGCGTTGTCGGAGACGGTGCATGTTACAAACTGGTGATCAGCTGGGAAAAGACTCCTAGAACGGAAGAGTAGCTTGACAGACGAGAAACCGGAAGACCTGCTTACCACGGATCTGGAGGACCTCTCCCATTATGTTTCCGACCTGCTGGCGGCCATTCCCAACCCGGTATATGTAGTTAACCCTTTAGGCGTCATAATTGACGGTAACCAGGCCCTAGAGCAGCTCACCGGTCGCCCCCTGGAAAAGATATTGGGGGAGAGACAGTCCCTTCTCTTCGGGGACGAAGCTGTGGCCGAAGAAGTAGACGAGCAAATGAGACAGACCGGCCGGCTTGAGGGGAAAGAGGTAGAGCTAATCACCATCGATAAAACAGCGGTACCGGTTTGTGTTTTTTCCAAGGCGAGGCAGGATAGCTTGGGAAATGTTTCCCATGTCGTGGCCCTGGTAGATAACAGCCGAAACAGAACCATTGAGCTGGAGCTGGAGAGGGCATTCCTTGAGCTTGCGGAGACCATCTCGCGTGCTTTGGGCTGCCGGGACCCCTATACCGAAGACCATGGTCGCAAGGTAGCCAAGCTGTGCCGCTTAACAGGTGAGAAACTGGGGCTGGCGGACGGGCAAATAAAGGGCCTTTACGTAGGCGGACTGCTCCACGATGTGGGCAAGATTGCCATACCCGAGACAATCCTGTCCAAACCGGGCAAGCTGACCGAGGAAGAGCACAACCTTATCCGGTCTCACACCAAACACGGCTATTCGATACTAAAGGATACCGCCATGCCCTGGCCGGTTGCGGAAATCGCCTTTTCGCACCACGAGCGTCTGGACGGCTCCGGCTACCCGCTCGGCGTAAATGCTAACACGCTGAGCCTGGAAATCCGTATCGTCTGCGTCTGTGACGTGGTGGAGGCAATGAGTTCGCACCGCCCCTACCGGCCGCGTAGAACCGAGGGGCAGGTGATAAAGGAACTACAGAACGGTAAAGGAATAAAATATGATGGAGACGTGGTTGACGCGGTTTTGGAGGTAATTAAAAGCGGGGCCTTCCGACTCCGCTAGCTATAAATGGTTAATGGAACCAGGAGAAGGGCCTCTGGAAAGCGGGGGCCCTCTTTTTATAGCCATGAAAAAACCGAGCGCCCCCGGCGCCTGATACGGGCGACCCGTTTTCTATTAGGTAGGCTCGGTGAATTCCTCTATCAGCTCTAAAAGCAATCTCTTCGCCTTCAGACTGAGACCGGCGGCCGCTTTTATGGCCGGTATCGGGTCTGTGATGAGAAACTCCTTACCGGTTAGCAGGTAATCAGTGGTTACCCCCAGCTCCTCAGCCAGTTTAATGAGGAGAGATAAAGACGGCGTGGTGTCGTCCTGCTCAATAAGAGAAATATACTGAGGGGTGACCCCTAAAGCAGTTGCCACCTCTCGTTGCGTGATTCTTAGATTATTCCGTCTTTCCCTAACCCGTTCCCCTAAGCTCATCCGGATTAGCGCCCTCTTTCTAATAAAGGCAACGCTACCATATATTTACCAAGTTGCACAACGTATCAAGCTATTACTTGACAGCCAGCAAAAACCGTGCTACCATGCCCTGCAAGTAGCATACGAGCCGGGCTTCAAGGGACACCGTTCTGGTAGAGGAGACCTATGTGCACGATGTCCCTTAATTATAAGGCCAGACTGAGGTGGCGTCAAAATTTGATATGTGGGGTTAAGAAAGGTAACCTCAGTCCGTAGCGCTAGCCCCGTCCTGGTACCCGGGCTAAGCGGCAGAATCCGGAGGCAGCAAAGCTGAAAACCAGGTAAAAATTAAAGAAGGGACCTGCGGCAACAGATCCCTCCCCAGGTAAAATAGGCAATGGTCAGGTAACCACTACCTTGTTTATTTTAGCATAATTCCGGTGAGGTTACAAGAAACCGTGGTGGGGGTGGAATAAAGGGGAGGCGAAAGATGAAAAGAAAGCCCTCTAGTATCCTGCTGGCTCTGGTGCTGGTAGCGGGGTTCAGTCTGATAACGGCAGTGCCGGCAGCGGCCGATGGCTCCACCCTCTCTGTGAGCAGGTGGACAGAATCTCCGGCTCCTGTCTTTGACCCGGCCGCTAAAGCCTATTACCCTACCGTGGTCAAGGTCTCCGACACTGACTATAGCTATAGAATGTGGTACGGGTCAGACTCAGGGATTGGCTACGCTACCTCGCTAGACGGCATTAGCTGGCTAGAAGTAGAAAATCCGGTAACCGGCCTGACCAACGCAAACCACCCCCTCGTTGAATATGCCGACGGCAGATACATGATATGGTACTGGAATACCGGGGAGAGCATATACAGCATCGGCACGCTAAGGTATGCTGAGTCAACGGATGGTACCACTTGGACTGATGACCAAGCTCTGACCCAGGATGACACCTACCGGTTAGTTACTGGCTCAGGCACCGGCTGGAGCAGCGGCTCCTACGGCCCGGGTGATGTCATCTATAATCCCGGCGGCTCCGAGACCCTGGATGACGGTGATGTTTGGCATAACAAGTATGTCATGTACTACATGGCTACCGACGGGGGTAAGGAATATATCGGCCTCGCCTATTCAGTGGATGGCAAGCACTGGAAGAGATATGGCGATGACCCTGTATTGAGCCCGTGCAATGGCGACCCGAGTGCCGGGTGGGACTATGTTTCCGTCGGCTACCCCACGGTGATAAAGGATGCCAGTGGGGAGTGGTACATGTGGTTCTCTGGTGGGCCGGGTACCAACCACGGGATAGGTCAGGCTACATCCGGCGACGGTCTGACATGGACCAAGGGCCCGGAAAACCCCTATCTTCACAGAGACGACGGGGTGCCGTGGAGAGCCGAGCGCACCTATACCCCGATGGTAATAGCGGATGACGGCGCATATAAGATGTGGTTCTCCGGTAAGGACGCTACCGGGAACTATGCCATCGGCTATGCCACCAACACCAACCCCGACGCAGACTATAAGACGATTCAGGACGCCGTTGATGCCGCCAACCCCGGCGACATCATCAAAATTGCGGCGGGAACGTATAACCCGACCTCGACGACTGTCATCAACAAGAACGACCTGGTCATTGAGGGCCCTCAGGCTGGTGTCGAGCCACGGCCTTCATATGGCAGCGCCCGGACCGCCGGGTCTACATCGGAGGCTATAATCGACGGCGGACCAGGTAACCTCGGAGTGATTATCGAAATCGATGCCGATAATGTCGTCATCAACGGTCTTGAAGTGAAATCCGGCACCGGAGACATGATCAAGCAGAGCCAGCCTCACAGCGGAACCACTGTTAAGTACTGTATCATCCACGATGGCCTCGGTGATGAGGGTGTTCAGCTCAAAAAGTGCACCGGAGGCGTGCTTGAATACAATTATGTATTTGAGATTGCTGACCCGGGTGATGGTTTGAATATCGCTGATTCATCTTCTAACGGCGCCATCAGGTATAACGAGGTGGCGGGCATTCACGGTGAGAATGCGGCCATTTACATCTATGGCGCCGAACACATGGAAATCATCGGCAATCTGGTTCGTGATAGCAGCAGCGGAGGCAACGACGGCATTAAGGTCGGCTCTAAGGATGGCAGTGATGCAACCAAGAGGGACGTCCTGGTTAAAGATAACATCATCCACGACATAACTCAGGATGGTATCTCGGTCTATATGAGCGGCGCCACCGTGGAGGAAAATGAGATTTACGGCTGCCATAGCGAGAATGGCGCCATCTACGTCGCCTTCGCGGTTGGAGATATTACCATTATCGGAAACAACGTGCACGATAATTCTCTGGACACCGGCAAGTGGGGCGATCCGGGTGCCATAATGGTGGGCACAGGGGTGGATGTTGCTACCGCGCGCGTCAACTGCAATAACCTCTATAGCAATACGCCCTTTGGAGTCACAAATAAGGCTGAAGGTGAACTGGATGCCACCAACAACTGGTGGTGGACTAAGGACGGCACTATCATCGCAACCATGGTCAGCGGCAACGTAGATTACAACCCCTGGACCAGGGCCGAGATAGTGAAAGCCAAATTGGAGGAAACGGCCCCTGGTGATTATATCGTCGATGCCAGGGATGAGGCTGGTATCGAGGTGGAAAAATTGGGCGCCGGGACACCAACAGTAGCCGTAGCAAAATACTGTGATAACCCGGGAGACGGTTTCAGCGGTGACACGGGGAAGTATATCGATGTCCATATTGACGATGCTTCGGACGTTACCGAGCTCAACATTCGACTCTACTATACCGATGCCGAGATTAGCGGGCTGGATGAATCTTCTCTCAGGCTTCAATGGTGGGACGGTGCCGAATGGATTACATGCTCGGATTCCGGGGTAAACGAGGCTGAGAACTATATGTGGGCAAGGATAAGAGCCGACACAATACCAAACCTAACGCAATTAACGGGTACCCCCTTTGGCGGTCAGGGCGACCCGTCGCCACTGGTTGGAGGTATCATTTATCCATCGAGTAAGCTGGCCCTGCTGGCTCCCTGGATTACCCTGGGG
>CAZXVG010000075.1:0-5998 GCA_964644205.1 uncultured Dehalococcoidales bacterium
CCTTCGACCTTAACCGCAGCGGCTTCGTCTACGGGGAGGGCTGCGGGGTGCTGGTCATGGAGACCCTGGAGCACGCCCGCAAACGAGATGTCCCCATCCTGGCCGAGGTAGCCGGAGCCGGCTGGATATTCGACGCCTTTGACGCCACCGCCCCCAACCCCGAAACCGAAGCCCTGGCCATGAAGAGCGCCCTCCAAAACGCCGAGGTAACCCCGGACGAGGTCGACTATATCAACGCCCACGGCACCAGCACCCGTCTCAATGACGTCAGCGAGACCAGAGCCATCAAGATAGTCTTCGGAGAGCGGGCCTATAAGATTCCCATCAGCGCCTCCAAGTCCATGTTCGGGCACATGATAACCGCCGGAGGCGCCGTCGAGTCTATCGGGGCCATAATGACCCTGAACCACGGTATTATTCCGCCCACGATACACTACGAGACCCCAGACCCGGAATGCGACCTGGACTACGTACCCAACACCGCCCGCAAGGCAGAGGTAAACATCTGCCTCAAGGACAGCTTCGGTCTGGGAGGGCAGAACTGCTGCCTGGTTATCAAAAAATTTAAGGAGGCTTAAGGATGAGCGATAAGGTTTCTTCAGAACTGGCGGGTAAGGTATCGCTGGTAACCGGAGCCTCACGCGGCATCGGGAGAGCCATAGCCCTTAAGCTCTCCAGCATGGGGGCCAAGGTGGTTATCTGCGACATCGCCCAGGATACCGCCGAGAAGGTCGCGGCCGAGATAAAGGGACAGGGCGGCGATGCCATGAGCGCCGTCGCCGACGTAAGAGACAGCCAAGCCGTCAAGGCTATGGTCGAGGAGGTTACCTCCCGCTGGGAGAAGATCGACATCTTGGTAAACAACGCCGGTATCAACCGGGATACCCTGCTCCTCAAGATGTCCGATGAGGCCTGGGACGACGTCATCGATACCAATCTCAGGGGGACCTACACCTGCACCAAGTTCGCCCTGCGCTCCATGATGCGGCAGCGCTGGGGGCGCATTATAAGCATGGCCTCGATTGCCGGGAGAATAGGTAACGTGGGGCAGACCAACTACTCCGCCTCCAAAGCCGGCATCATCGCCTTCACCAAGAGCGTCGCCAAAGAGGTGGGCCCGCTCAACATAACCGCCAACGCCATTGCTCCCGGCTTTATCATGACGGAGATGACGGACAAGATGCCTGAGGAAAGAAGAGAGGCGGTTCTGGACTTCATCGCCCTGAAGCGCTACGGCAAGCCGGAGGATGTCGCCGAGCTCGCCGGCTTCCTGGCCAGCGACCATGCCAGCTACATCACCGGTCAGGTCATCGGTATCGACGGCGGGATGTTTGCCTAGTCGGCAAAGAACCCTATCTCAGCCACCGAGGAGACCGCCCAAGCCACCACCCATACAGCCCTGACGCCCGGCACCCGGCCCCGCCTGCTCAGCATTCGCCTTGAGCCACTCCTCAAGCCCCTCCCGGCTCTTATCCAGCGGCTCCTGCAGCCTCTCAATATTGACACCGAACAGGTAGCTGGTGGACTTATACATCTTGGCTGACTCTACGCGCATATTGAAATCTTCAATCTGGGTGAAGGTCTTGGACAGGGTCTCACGCAGTGACGGATCCAGAAAATCCAGCTTTTCCCAGTTTCTCTGCCAGCTACCCATCTTCAGCTTCTTGGGCTTTTTCTGGGTACTGAACTTCTCCAGGGCCTGCTGATCGGCCACGACGTCCATGAGCAGACTGGAGGCTATCTCCTGAGGCGTATTTTCGACAGGCTTCCGCCGTCGCATGATAAAACTCAAGGCGATGACGATAATCAGTGGTATTAACCACGACCACTGCTCAGCCGACGCATCAAAGGCACAGGACTCGAACATATATCACTCCCCCCTAAACAGAACAAGATAATCACCTAATTAAAACAGATTACCCGTAATCTGTCCAGTCCGACGCCTCAGCCGGAAGGGGGACGAGACCGCCAGCCGGTAGCTCCCGGAGGGTTACGAATCGCCCCGTTTGGGGGAAGACCGGGGGACCCCCGGTGGGGGGGTACCGCCGAAGTAGAGTTTAACATGGGGCCAGGGAATCTCAATCCCCTCGATATCGAAGGCCTTCTTTATCCGCTTTCTCAGCTCTCCCGCCACATCCCACTGCTTTAAGGGCTTGGTCTCACCGAGCACCTTAATCTCGATACCGGAATCACCGAAGCTATCGACCCGGAGCACCTTGGGGGTCCCGATTATCATCGGGCCGAAGGTGTCATCGTTAGCCAGCTCCTCGGCGACCCGATTGATAACCTCGGTCACCCGGTCAAGGTCTTCGCCATAGGCCACCGGTATGTTCAGGTTGACCCGCGACCATTCCTTGGTGTAATTACTGACCGTGGTAATCTCTCCGCTGGGTATGGTATGCACGATACCATCCAGGTCACGCATCGTGGTGCGCCAGACGCTGACGTCCTCCACCAGACCGGTAATACCGGCCACCTTGACCACGTCGCCCTTGTTGTAGAGGTTTTGAGCCACGATAAAGGTACCCCTTAGCAGGTCTTTGACCACACCCTGCGCCCCGAAGCCGATAACGATACCGGCCACCCCGGCCGTAGCCAGGACCGGGGTGATACTTATGCCTACCTCGGAGAGAATCATCAGTACCGCCACGACCACGATGAGAGCGGTCACCCACCGGGTGAGCACGGCGCCCAGGGTCTGCCGCCTCTTCTCCACTTCCTCCCGGGCCCGGCGCCCCCGGCCCCCCTGGCTGACCCACCCCGCCGCCATCTTGGGCATGAGCAGCCTTGCCAGCCGGTATAAGAGATAGGCAATAGCCAGGACGGCTATAATATAGGGGCCGTGCTCCAGAAACCAGGTTTCAATCGTCTGCCGGTTTACCACAGCGGCCGCGCCTTGGTCACTACTGACTACGGCCACCGCGGCGATAGCAACGAAGCCCAGGCTCACCCCGATGAGAACGCGCAGGCAAAGACGCAGCCGCCGGTGAAGGACACTGGGCTCCTTCTTCCCTGCCTGTTCAATCCTATCCTCAACCCGTTGCAGCGAGACCACCAGGATAACGAGCGCCACAATAGACCAGATAAGTATCCACAAACCGTTAGCGGTAAACCAGGCCCACACTCTGCCATCTTCCCCTTTCTGTGGTAGCTGTATTATATGGTGCTGAGACGGGTATTGCAAGACGCCCCCGGGCGCTAGTCGCGCTTCCTCACCACCAGGCAGATATTCCGCGAGAAGAACCTAAGAGGACAGCGAAAGGAGCCTTCGGGGAAGGACTTCACTACCTCGAAGCCGGCTTCACGCAACAGCCTCCCTAGCTCGGGGTAGGAGAAGAGATAGTAGTAGCGCCCCAGCACCCTGCCCCCGGTCTGCCAGGGCACGGTTATCTCTCTGGGCTTAAACCAGAAGCGCCGCTGCCAGCGGTTCCAGACGGTGATGAAGGCCTCCCCGCCGGACCTGAGCACCCGCCTTAGCTCACCCAGGGCCAGCTTCTGCCGGTCTCTACCCTTTACGTGGTGGTAGGTGGCCACGGCCACCGCCCAGTCGAAGGTTTGGTCGGCAAAGGGTAGAGAGACCACATCCGAAAGGAGCAGGTTAGCTTCGAGGTGGAACTTGGCGGCGTACTTCCGGGCAAGCTCAAGCATCTTGGGCGAAAAGTCCACGCCGTAGAGCTCAAAGCCCTTCCGGAAGGGGAGAAAGTCGGGGCCGTGAGCACAGCCTAAATTAAGCAGCCGGCCACCCCGCCACCGCTCCGCCAGGGCCGTTAGCTCGCTCCGGAAGATAGACCAGTGCCGGAAGTTATACCAGCCCGGGGCTATCTGGTCAAAGATATCGCTTTCTGTTACCATAAGTCTGAAACCCGCTATACCGATTACGAGTATACAATGAAGAAATTAGCCAGGACAATATCCGGGGTCACCCCGGTGGCGGTAATGAGCCAACCAATGGGATGCCCCGGGCAGTGTGTCTACTGCCCCACCTACTCGGCCACCCCCCAGAGCTACACCCCAGAGTCGCCGGCGGTGCTGCGTGCCCGGGAGTGCGGCTACGACGCCGGTAAGCAGGTGGCGCTGAGGCTAAGGGCCCTCTCCCGGATGGGACACCCCACCGATAAGGTCGAGCTCATCGTCATGGGGGGCACCTTCCTTGCCCAGAGCGTGGACTACCAGTACCGGTTTATCAAGGACTGCTTCGACGCCCTGAACGGCCGGGCTTCGGACACCTTAGAGGAGGCCCAGCGACTTAACGAGCTGGCAGACCACCGCTGCACCGGGCTCTGTATCGAGACCCGGCCCGACTGGTGCCGCCCGGAGGATATCGCCCGGATGCTCAGCTTCGGGGCCACCCGGGTGGAGCTCGGCGTCCAGACCCTGGACGAGGACATCTACCGCCTGGTGAGGCGGGGACACGGGGTAGCCGAGGTCGTTCAGGCCACCGCCCGGCTCAAGGAGCACGGCTTCAAGGTGCACTACCACTGGATGCCGGGGCTGCCCGGCGCCTCCCCGGAACTGGACCTAAAGCTAACCGAGATGCTGTTCCGAGACCCGCGCTTTAGGCCGGACGGCCTGAAGCTATATCCCACCATGGTGGTCGCCGGCACCGAGCTGGAGAGGTGGCACCAGGAGGGGCGATATCAACCCTACCCCGACGAGGTAATGATTAACCTGGTTAGCGAGATTAAGGCAATAGTGCCCAAATACGTCAGAATCTCCCGGGTGCTCCGTGACATCCCGGCCAAGTTCGTAACCGGCGGGCTTAAGGACTCGCTGCGGGACGTGGTCAAGCAGCGCATGAAGGAGCGGGGCGTTACCTGCCGCTGTATCCGGTGCCGGGAATTCGGGCACCGGGCCCGGGACAACTGGGAGATGGGTGAACCCAGGCTGGTGCGCATGGACTATGAGGCTTCCGGGGGACGGGAGGTCTTTCTCTCCTTCGAAGACGCAAACGAGACGCTCTTCGGCTTACTCAGATTAAGGATTCAGCCCCGGCCAGGAGTTAAAGAAAGCGCCGCCCTGATACGGGAGCTACACATCTACGGGCCCGAGGTCTCCTTCCACCAGCGGGAGCCAAACTCGGCCCAGCATAAGGGGCTGGGAAGAGCCCTGCTTGGGGAAGCCGAGCGCATCGCCGCCGGGGAATTCGGGGTATCCCAGATAGCGGTCTTGAGCGGCATCGGCGCTAAGGACTACTACCGCTCCGGGTTCGGCTACACGGCGCAGGGTGGTTACATGGTTAAGCGCCTCAAGCCCCGGGAGGCCAGCCGGGAACAGCCGGTAGCCAGAATCGAGGTCTAGGTTAGCCTTTACCCCGCTCCAGCTCCCTGAGTTTATCTTCCCCAGTACCAAAGTGGTGGGCTATCTCGTGGCGCACCACGCGGCCTATCTCGGCGGTAATCTCGGCCTCGGAGCGGCACCTGGCCTCAATCGGCTTCTGGAAGATGGATATCTTGTCCGGGGCCACCATACCGTAGCCACGGCCCCGCCTGGTCTGGGGGACACCCTGATAAAGGCCCAGCAGCATCTGCCCCCGCCCCAACCGGGCGCCAGCCAGCTGCTGCGGAGACGGCCAGTCCGCCACCACGACGTCAACGTTTTCCAGCCGGCGGCCAAACTCTTCCGGCAGGTTGCTAATCGCCTCCGTAACCAGCTCCCGGAACCGCTCTCTATCCACAGTCCTCCCTCTAACCTTTATCAAGCCCCGGCGCCCCCGGGGCTAGTCTTCCATCTGAGTATACCGGCACCCCCGCCGGTAGATGAAGATGTGCGAGAGCTCCGAGTCTTTAGCCGCCCCGTGCCAGTGATTCTCTCCGGCCGGGATGAAGACGACATCGCCCGGCGCTACCGTCACCCCTTTCTGCTCCTTGGCCACGATGCCCCTACCGGCGGTGACAATCAGAATCTGCTCGTTATCACGAGAGTGGAACTTGAGCCTTGTCCCCCGCCCGAAGTTGACATTGTTAATGTCGTACTCCTTGCTCTCGGGGAAGATAACCTG
>CAZXVG010000076.1:0-4410 GCA_964644205.1 uncultured Dehalococcoidales bacterium
GTAGGTGGCTAGCTCCAGCATCTCCTCATAGCCAATCTCGGCTAGCGGCCCCGCCCCGGGAACAAGCCGCGGGTCGGCGGTGTAGACGCCGTCAACATCGGTATATATCTGGCAGACACCGGCCCCCAGGCTCGCCGCCAGGGCCACCGCGGTCGTGTCCGAGCCACCCCGCCCCAGGGTGGTGATGTCCATCTCACCGGTAACCCCCTGGAAGCCGGCCACGATGACAATCCTCTCCTTCTGCAGTTCCTTTATCACCCTCTTGGAGTCAATCTTAATAATGCGCGCCCGCCGGTGGGCGGAATCGGTCTGTATCCCCGCCTGCGCCCCGCTCAGGCTAATCGCCTCATAGCCGATATCCCGGAGCGCCATGGCGAGCAGGGTACTGGAGACAATCTCCCCCGTGGAGAGGAGCAGGTCGAGCTCGCGCTCGCTGGGCTCCCCGGCCACCTGATAGGCCAGCTCGATGAGTTCGTCGGTGCTGTCCCCCATCGCCGAGACGACGACCACCACCTGATTACCCTTATCCCGGGCAAGCGCGATGCGCCGGGCAACGTGCTTAATCCGCTCGGCATCGGCCACCGAGGAGCCGCCGTACTTCTGCACAATTAAGGCCATCTAGTTACCAACCTCCACCAATCTGCTCATAATACTATAACCGGGGTCAAGAAGTAAATTTGTTTTCCGCGCCTCCGCCTCGGTAAATCTTCCCGCCCCGTTAGCCTTAAAGCCGGGCCCCCAGAGCACAAACGGCACCGGCTCCGGGGAGTGGGTGCGGGCGGCTATCGGGGTGGGGTGGTCGGGCATAACCAGAACCCGGAGGGAGTCCCCCTTCCAGGCGCGGAGCTCGCCCACCACCTCCCGGTCGATGTTCTCTATGGCCGCTATCTTATCGTCAGCCGAGCCAGCGTGAGCCGCCTCATCGGGCGCCTCGACGTGGACGGCGACCAAATCGTGGTCTTCGAGGGCCGCCAGGGCCCCGGCGACCTGAGCCGAGCCGTCGTTATCCAGCCCATCGGTGACCCCGGGTATAGCCAGGATGTCCATACCCATCATCTTACCCAGCCCGCGCAGCAGGTCAACCCCCGATGTCAGGGCCGCCCGGAGGCCGTAGACCTGCCGGAAAGGCGGCATCTCGGGCACCCGACCGCTACCCCAGAAGAGCCATATCATGGTGGCCGGTACCTCACCGCGCTCCCGGCGCCTTACGTTCACCGGGTGGTCTTTAAGCACCGCTTGAGAGCGCTTCATGAGGTCCCTGAGTAGCTCGCTCCCCGGACCCCGGGGCAGGAACTCAGCGATTGGTCTACCGGGGATGTCATGGGGCGGGGTGCAACTCGCCTCAAGGGTAGCCTCCACCCCTTTAAGCTTCAGGATATGGCGGTAGCTCACCCCGGGATAGAAACCTATATTGTTATTACCCAGACTCTGGTTCAAAGCCGAGATGAGCTCCCCGGCCTCGGCAGCACTGATGTGGCCCGAGCTATAGTCCCACATCCTGCCGTCCCTAACGGCCACCAGATTACAGCGGAAGGTAACCTCGCCGTCCCCGATGGTAACGCCCATGCTTCTAGCCTCGATGGCGCTCCGGCCCCGGTAGTAGACCCTGGGGTCGTAGCCGAGCACCGACATGCAGGCACAGGCGCTGGAGGGCTCCATGCCCCGGGGCACGGTACGGCAGAGCCCGACCAGGCCCTCACGCGCCAGCCCATCCAGGTTAGGGATATGCGCCAGCTCCAGCGAGGTCTTACCCGACCTTTCCAGAAGAGGCAGTCCCGCAGCACCGTCAATTATCAAGACACAGTACTTCATTTGGTTCTCAATACCATAATAAACGCCGCTAAGTCAAGGAAGGTTGCCGAACCGCCGAAATCCGCCTATAATAGCGGGGGCGGGGTGTAGCGCAGCTTGGTAGCGCGCAGCGTTCGGGACGCTGAGGTCGGAGGTTCAAGTCCTCTCACCCCGACCACCTCCTTACCCACACATCTTCTTGGCTTCCTCCCAGAGCTCGTTCTGCTCGGCAAAGGATAGCTCGCCGAAACTAACCCCCCGCTCCCGGCAGAGCCCCTCCATGCAGGTAAAACGCGCGCAGAAGCGCTCGTTGGCCTGGCGCAGGGCCGACTCCAGGTCGACCCCCTCCCGGCGGGCCAGGTTAGCCAGGGTGAAGAGCAAATCGCCAAACTCCGCCGCCTTCTCCTCCTGGCTAGCGGCCGCCTTAAGCTCGCTAACCTCCTCCGCCAGCTTCTCGATGATGCCGCTTACGTCCTCCCAGTCGAAGCCGACCCGGGCCACCCGACCCTGAACCCGCTGGCTCAGGGCCAGGGCCGGCATCTCGCGGGGGATACCGGCGAGCATGGAGACCCCGGCCTCCCTCTCCTCCTGCTTGAGGAGCTCCCAGTTATGGGTCACCTCGGCGGCGTCCTTAACCTTGCGGGAGCCGAAGATATGAGGGTGGCGGCGGATGAGCTTCTGGTTTATGCCACGCAGAACGCCCCCGATTTCAAAATCACCGGCTTCGGCGGCAATCTGGGCATGAAGCACCACCTGCAAGAGCAGGTCGCCCAGTTCATCGCTTAAGCTCTCGGCATCCTCCGCATCCAGGGCCGCCAGCACTTCGTAGCACTCCTCGAGCAGGTTCTCCCGCAGGGAAAGGTGGGTCTGCTCCCGGTCCCAGGGACAGCCGCCGGGGGCCCTCAGGCGGGCGATAATCGCTACCAGGGTAGTGAACCGTTCCAGGTCTTTAGGTTGAGACAAACTGCCCTCCATGCTTAACTTAAACGTATAATTCTAACCTAATCTATTTTCTAGCTCAAACCAAGCTGCGCCCCGATGAAGTCCCGCTGCCCGTGCAAAAACTCGGCCGCCCCCACCGCCCGCTTCCCCTCCAGCCTGAGCCGGAGGATACCCAGAACCCCCTGGCCGGTGGCCACCCCGAAGGGCGGGGCTTCCCCCCCACCAGCAAGCGCCACCACCCGCCCCGCTGGGGCAGCCCCTTCACGAGACAGAGGTACCGCCTCAAGAATCCCCAGCCGCCTACCCTGCCAGCGGGTGTAAGCACCGGGCCAGGGCTGGTAGGCACGCACCCGGCGCCAGACATCCCGCGCCCCGAGCTTCCAGTCAATCTCGCCCGCCTGCTTGGAAATCGGGCCGGCGTAACTCGCCTGGGCCTCATCCTGGGGCCGGGGGGTAAGCTCTCCCCCCAGCCAGCGGGGCAGAACCTCAAGCAGTAGCTGGGCCCCCACCCGTGAGAGCTTAGCGGATAGAGAACCGGCGGTATCCTGGGCGGCAATGGGAACCTGCGCCCGGGCCAGGAGCGGCCCGGTATCCAGACCCTCATCCAGGAGCATGATGCTGACCCCGGTGAATAAGTCGCCGGCCAGAATGGCCGCAGCCACCGGCGAAGCCCCCCGGAACCGGGGCAGCAGGGAGGGGTGAACATTGAGGCAGCCGTAGCGGGGAAGGGAAAGAACCGGCCGGGGCAGAATCTGGCCGAAGGCGGCCACCACGATAACGTCGGGGCGAAAGCCCGCTAGCTCCTCTAGCGCCTCCGGGCTCTTGAGACTAGTCGGCTGCACTACGGGCAGCTTCCAGGCCGCCGCCGTGCGCTTCACGGGAGAGGGCATAAGCGCCCGCCCCCGACCCGCAGCACGGTCGGGCTGGGTGTAGACCGCCGCCACCGGATACTGGTTAAGAATCAACTGCTCAAGCGGCGGCACGGAGAACTCCGGGCTACCCATGAAAATAACGCGCAAATCGGGCCTCCCCGGCTAAATCTTAACACCGCGAAAATTTTCCAGCAAGCGACCCGGTTAAACTCGCCGGATAGAAAATTGGGCAAATGGGCAAGTTTCCGAGACCTTCTAAGGAAAAATCAAACCCGAGAACACCCCAAAACCGGTCTTAGACCCCTTGCCAACCCGACCAGAGCGCCCGGGGCAGCCGGGCCACCCTCCCCCGTATGTAGGGGAAGCGGCGGTTAAAGCCCCTTCGGTCAAAGCAAACGGTAAGCCCTGTCTTTCCCCAAATGGCTAACCCCTACCTAAAAGCCCGATATCGGGCAAATGGGCAAGTTTCCGAGACCTTTCAAGGAAAAATTGAACCCGAGAACCTCCCAAAACCAGTGCCATATCTATTGCCTTCCCCTGGTAAGGGCTTGCTATTATTTATAGCGTGACTTTTACGTCGGGTGTCTCGGTAACCTCCCCAGGTAGCTACCCATGAGCAAGTAACCGCGCTACGAGCCGGGGCCCAGTCCAAGTACCAACCCGCAGGCTGCCAGGCCCGTGTCCCGCAACTGAAACGACGGTGTTTTGTATGGAAGCCGGGTCGGCCAACTGAAACGACGGTGTTTTTACGGAAGCCGGGTCGGCCAACTGAAACGACGGTGTTTTTACGGAAGCCGGGTCGGCC
>CAZXVG010000076.1:4510-5836 GCA_964644205.1 uncultured Dehalococcoidales bacterium
CGGTGTTTTTACGGAAGCCGGGTCGGCCAACTGAAACGACGGTGTTTTTACGGAAACCGGGTCGGCCAACTGAAACGACGGTGTTTTTACGGAAACCGGGTCGGCCAACTGAAGCGACGGTGTTTTTATGGAAACCGAGTCAGCCAAAAGAATCTGGGAGACCGCTCTGGGCGAGCTAGAGGTCCAGGTCTCCAAGCATAACTACCAGACCTGGCTGGAGAAGACCGCCGGTCTCGGCTGCCGGGATAACCAGTTCGTGGTCGGGGTGCCCAACGCCTTCGTCGCCGAATACCTGGACAAAAACCAGCGCTCCCTGGTTGAGAGGACGCTCATCAGGCTCACCCGCCGCGACATCCGCGTCCTCTTCGAGGTAGACTCCCGGGAGTCGTCCTCAGGGAACGGCCACCTCCGCCGGGGCGAACTTTCGGTTAGCGACCACCCGGGCCAGCACCTCTTTAACCCGAGGTACACCTTCGCCTCCTTCGTCACCGGCAGCGGTAACCTGCTTACCTATTCCGCCGCCCTGGAGGTCGCCCGGAACCCGGGCAAGACCTACAACCCCCTCTTTATCTACGGTGGCGTCGGTCTGGGGAAGACCCACCTACTGCACGCCATCGGGCACGAAGCAGCCGCCAGCCACCTCCGGGTCGGCTACGCCAGCTGTGAAAGGTTTACCAACGAGTTCATAACCGCCCTCCAGGAGAAACAAATGGAGTCCTTCCGCCGCCGCTACCGGGGCGTCGATATGCTCATGCTCGATGACATTCAGTTCATCAGCGGTAAAGAGCAGACGGAGGAGTGCCTCTTCCACACCTTTAACGAGCTCCATGACGGCAGCCGACAGATTATCGTGACCAGTGACCGCCCGCCGAAGTCCATCCCCCGGCTCGCCGAGAGGCTGCGTTCCCGCTTTGAGTGGGGGCTGGTAGTCGACATCAAGCCCCCCGACCTGGAGACCCGGCTGGCCATCCTTCAGGTCAAGGCCCGGGAGAGCGGCGCCGACATCCCCCCGGACTCCCTGGAGCTTATTGCCCGAAAGCTCCAGCAGAACATCCGCGAGCTGGAGGGGAACCTGAACCGGGTGATTGCCTATGCCCGGCTTCTTAAGGCCAGGGCCACCCCGGAGCTAGCCGCCGAGGCGCTTAAGTACACCGCCGACGGCGACGACAGCGCCGCGGAGACACCGGCGCAGATCATCGAGGCGGTCGCCCGGAGCTTCCAGCTCAACTCCGCCGACCTGGCGGGTCTGAGGCGAGACCAGGAGACCGCCCTGGCCCGGCAGATAGCCATGTACCTTATCCGGGAGCAGACCGGCTGCCCCCTGGC
>CAZXVG010000077.1:0-5784 GCA_964644205.1 uncultured Dehalococcoidales bacterium
CTGGGCAGTGTCGGCTCCGAGGTGGCGCGGCGGGCGCGCGGCCTGGAGATGAGGCTCATTGCCCACGACCCCTACATTTCGGTTGACCATGCCCGTAACCTCCAGGTAGAGCTGGTCTCTTTTGAGCAGGTACTTAAAGAGTCGGACTTTATCACCCTTCACCTGCCGCTGACGGAGTCGACCCGGGCGCTGATTGGTGATAAGGAGCTCTCCCAGGTAAGACCTCAGGTTCGTATTATTAACACCGCCCGCGGCGGCCTGATTGACGAGGCGGCCCTGGTCAGGGCGATAAAGGATAAAAGGGTGGCCGGTGCCGCCATTGATGTCTTCCCGGAAGAGCCGGCGACGAGCAGCGTCCTTTTCGAGTGTGACAGCATCATCGTTACCCCCCACCTGGGGGCGTCTACCTCCGAGGCCCAGGCTCTGGTGGCTAAGGACGTCGCCTTGCAGATTACTGATGTGCTCAAGGGGCAGCCCGCCCGGTACGCGGTCAACGCCCCCTTTGTCTCGGCCGAGGCCCTGGCGGTGCTGGCGCCGGTGGTGAGGGCGGCGGCCATGACCGGTAAGCTGGCCAGTCAACTGGCTGAGGGGCAGATGAATACCATCCAGATTAAGTATGAGGGCGAGATTGCCAACTACGATACCAACATCCTCAAGGCGGCCATCCTGGGCGGGGTTCTTAACGAGATAAGCGAGGAGCGGGTGAACCTGGTCAACGCCAATATCGTGGCGGCTCACCGGGGCCTCACCGTGGTGGAGCAGAAGGAGCCTGCCTGTGAAAACTATACCAGCCTCTTCACCGTCGAGATTGCTACCAGCACCGGGGTTACCGCCGTGGCCGGAACGGTGATGCGCGGTGAGCTGCACATCGTTCGGGTCAATAACTACTGGCTTGATATCGTGCCCACCGGCGGCTATTTCCTGTTCAGCGACCACCGGGACCGCCCCGGACTCATCAGCGCCGTGAGCAGGGTAACCGGCGACGCCGATGTCAATATCAGCTCCATGCACGTCGGTCGTCTCAAGCCCCGGGGCGAGGCGCTGATGGTACTGGCCCTGGACGAGCCGCTGTCTGAGGAGCACTTAAAGCAGCTACTCTCCATCCCCGATGTCTATACCGCCAGGCTGGTGAAGCTGTAACAAGGCGGGATGCCTTATGGTTAATTGATGGCCATTTTTAGATTGGCCGTGGGCAGGCGTCGCTCTGGTGGTTTTCGTCTTTTGTCGGCGCCTTGGGCTGTTCTGTCAGCACATTTGACTATTGACAATTAGGGCTCGCATGTCTAAACTCATAGTCGAGTGTTTACGAGACTAACCGATTGTTAGGAGGACAAATGAAAAAGCATTTTCTTCCGTACGTCATCACGATGGTAGTCCTGTTGTCGTTGGTAGCGGTAGCCGCCCCCGGCTGCGGTTCACCGGGGGGAGGCCCGGTCGGCAGTTACGAAGACTTGACCATAGGACAGAAGGCCGTCTTAAATGAGCCGGCGGTGGTGCTTATCTATTCTACCTGGACGGCGAACCTGGTTGATAGAAGCAGTCGCGAAGCCGTCGTCGGCTTGTACCACGACGGCGAGATGTTCCAGACGCTCAATATCCCCACCTTTACCCTGGGAGGCCAGGGCACGGGCTTCGTGATTAACCCCGACGGCTATGTTTTGACTAATGCTCACGTTGTCCACAAGAGCGATGAGCAGATTGAAAGCGCCATGTATCGGGGGTTTGTCAACTGGGGCTTCAGGACCTTCCCCCAGTACTGGACGCAGATGGGGCTTGACCCCTGGCCGGTAACTACTCAGGATGAGGAAGACCTGTGGTCGGCGGCGCATGAGAGCTTTGAGGTGGTCAACGTTAAGCAGGAAGTTACCGTGACGGTGGGTAAGTCGGTCGAGGGGCTAGACCTGATAGAGCAGGGCTATCGGGCCGACGTCCGAAAGGTGAGCCCGCGTGAATGGAAGCTGGTCAATGGCCAGTGGACCACGGTATCCGGAAAGGACGTGGCCATCATCAAGATGGAGGCCAGCAACCATCCGGCCATGATGCTGGGTGATTCCGATGAGATGATGGTCGGCGATGTTATCATGGCCATCGGCTACCCCGGGGCGGTGGTGCAGCATGACTACCTTTCCGAGGCGAGCAAGTTTGAGGCCTCGGTTACCTCGGGTATCATCAGCGCCGTCAAAGAGGCCCCGGACGGCTCGCCGATACTGCAGACCGATACCGCCATAACCCACGGTAATAGCGGCGGCCCGGCTATCAATGAGGCTGGCGAGGTTATCGGGATAACGACCTTCGGTACCTCCGGCTGGGACCCGGTCCTCGGCGAGTACAAGGAGATTGAGGGCTTTAACTTCCTGGTTCCCAGCAACGTGGCCAAGGACTTCCTCAATGAGCTGAACGTGACGAACGAGCAGGGCGTGACCGACGAGCACTACACCAAGGCTATGCTGCTCTTTTACGCCGAGCGGTATAAAGAGGCGGTGGACGAGTTCGAGGTTGTGCTCAATCTTTTCCCGGGACACCCTTACGCCCACGAATATATCACTCTGTGTCAGGAAAAGATGCTGGAGTAGCGGCTGAGAGATAGCTGGTAGCCGGTAACGTCTAGTCCAGCCGGCGGAAGACCAGCCCCGCCGGGGGCTTGGGATAGAAGTAGGTTGATTTGCGGGGCATGCGCTCCCCGCCGTCGGCGATGGCCTTAATCAGCTCCGCCCTGACCGGGCTAAGGAGAAAGGCAAGCTGGTATTCCCGGTTGGCTATCTTCCTGGCTGCTTCCTGCCGGTCGTAGCTGAAGGCGAGGGAGCTTTCCTGGCCGCTAGCCAGCCCCAGCATCTCCTCCAGAATGACGTGGTCGAGGATGCTGACGTTCAGCTTGGCGTATAGCTCCCCGTGAAAGTAGGGTATCATCTGCCTTACGGTGCCGGGGTCGCGCATGCGGAGCACCACCAGGTGTTCCGGCGACAGGCCAACCAGAACAAACCTGGGCTGCTCTGTTTCCGGGCTGTCTATCAGGGCATCGACCTGCTGCCAGACATCGGGGGTATCTAGCGGCAGCTCTTCCAGCTCGAAGAACGACTCCAGCTTGTCCCTGAGCTCGCTTAGGATGGTCGGTGACAGGCCCCGGATCAGCCGGTGGGGTGACAGGATGATAAGCCCGGGGTCAGATAGGGCCACCAGGTTCATCATCACGAAATTAAACCCTTCGTCGCCGGAGGCCGCCCCGGAGCAGGCCCGTCTCTCCCGCTGGTAGGTAAGGGCGCTCTCGTAGCGGTGGTGTCCGTCGGCGATATAGAGCGGCTGGTGGGCTAGGCTGGCGCCTATCTGCTTAATGACACTGGGCTCGGTGATGGCCCAGACCTGGTGGCTTTCCCCGTCGGGGCTACTCAGGCTGGCTGGCGGCTGTTTCTGCGCTTCGAGAGCCAGTTGCGAAGCGACCTCCCCCCCCGGGTCGTCAAACAGGGTCAGAATCGGGCTGGTGTTGGCGTTCAGGGCCCAGAGCAGGCTTAACCGGTCGTCCTTGGCTCTGGCCAGGGTACCCTCGTGGGGGCGAATCACCATCCGGTCCCATTCCTCAAGCCGGACGCTGGCCAGGATGCCGCGCCGCCGGTACTTTTGGCCCCGGTAGCTGAAGGAGTGGTCGTGGAGGTAGAGCGAAGGCACTTCGTCTGTCTTAAGGACGCCCCTTGTCAGCCACTCGTCCAGGGTGGCTCGGGAGTGGGTATGCCTCTCTTCAGGGTTTGTCCCCGGGGGCAGCAGGCGCCCGTACTCCAGCCTGACGAAGTTACACTCGCTGCGCTGGTAAAGCTCCTGGGCTTTCTCTGGGGTAATGATGTCGTAAGGCGGGCAGATAACCGCGGAGAGGTCACCGACCAGTTGCTCGTTATAGCGTACGCCCCGGAAGGGGCGAACCTCGGCCATCCCTGTCACATTCCTTCTAGGTGCGCTTGGCGGCGGGCCTTTTACCCGACACTAGTTTATCCTATGGCGCGGAGCAGGCGCAAGTTTCCCCGGCTATCAACGGGGCTGATATGTGCTATAATTTTTAGGAACCTAGAGGGGGGTTAATCGGGTGGCGGACTCGGATATAAAGAAGAGAATTGACGAACTGCGGGCGCAGCTTAACTATCACAACTACCGTTACTATGTCCTGGACAGCCCGGAGGTTAGCGACGCCGAGTACGACGGTCTCATGGAGGAGCTCAGGCGGCTGGAGGCGGACTATCCCGGGTTTCTCACCCCGGACTCGCCGACACAGCGGGTCGGGGCGGCCCCGGTGGAGGCCTTTGGCGTCGTAGACCACCCCCGGCCCCTCTTGTCTCTGGGTAACGTCTTCTCCTGGGAGGAGCTTGAGGCGTGGTATACCCGCACCGTAAAGCTACTGGGCCGGGAGCGGTTCCGCTTCGTCGCCGAGCATAAGATTGACGGGCTGGCGGTGGCCCTGACCTATGTAGACGGGCGGTTAGCCACCGGGGCTACCCGTGGCGACGGACTCCGCGGGGAGAATATCACCCAGAACCTGAAAACCGTCCGCAGCATTCCCCTGTCGGTATCCAAAGAGGCCCCGCCCCGCTTCGAGGTGCGGGGGGAGGTCTTTCTCCCCAGAGACGGCTTCCATAAGCTGAACCGGGAGCGGGAGGAGGCGGGGCTGCCCCCCTTCGCCAACCCCAGGAATGCCGCCGCCGGCTCGGTGCGCCAGCTCGACTCCCGCATCACCGCCCAGCGCCCCCTGGATATCTATATCTACATGCTGGGCTACGCCGAGGGTAAGCCGACACCCCCCACCCACTGGGAGACCCTGGCCTACCTCGGCTCGCTGGGTTTTAAGATAAACCCGCGTAACCGGCTGCTTACCGGCATTAAGGAGGCCGAGGACTATTACCAGGGCTGGGTGGAGAAGAAGGCGGGCCTGCCTTATGAGGCCGACGGCATCGTGGTCAAGGTGGACTCGCTTGAGCTTCAGGAACGGCTGGGGGACGTCGGCCGCGAGCCCCGCTGGGCAATCGCCTACAAGTTCCCGGCGGTTCAGGGTACTACCCGGCTCAGGGAAATCGGCATCAGCGTCGGGCGCACGGGCACCCTTAACCCCTACGCCATCCTGGAGCCGGTCTCGGTGGGGGGGGTGACCATCAAGCAGGCGGCGCTGCACAACGAGGACGATATCCGGCGTAAGGACATCCGCGAGGGGGATACCGTCATTATCCAGCGGGCGGGGGAGGTAATCCCTGAGGTGGTGGGGCCGGTGGTGAGTAAGCGCAGCGGAAAAGAGAGGGAGTTCAGCCTTGAAGAGAAGGTCTTTGATAAGGATAAGGGCCGTCCGGCCTGCCCGGTGTGCGGTGGGGAGATAGTTAAGCCCGAGGGGGAGGTCATGTACTACTGCTCTAATGCCGCCTGTCCCGCTCAGGCCGAGCAGCGCCTGGAGCACTTTGCCTCCCGGGGCGCTATGGACATCAGGGGCATCGGCGAATCACAGAGCGCCATGCTCTTGAGAGAGGGTCTGGTTAAGGACGTGGCCGACCTCTATTCTCTCCGCAAGGAGCAGCTGGAGAATAGAGAGCGGATGGGAGAGAAGAGCGCCGCCAACCTGATAAAGGCGATTAGTGATAGCAAAAATCGCCCTCTGGCCCGGCTTATCTTCGCCCTGGGGATACGGCACGTCGGCGCCGAGATGGCCGAGATTTTGGCCCGCGAGTTCGGTAGTCTTGATAAGCTGGCTAAGGCCGAAAGGGAAAAGCTCACCTCGGTAGCCACGGTGGGCCCCAAGATTGCCGACAGCATTATCGCCTT
>CAZXVG010000078.1:0-5715 GCA_964644205.1 uncultured Dehalococcoidales bacterium
TTAATATTAAACTTGCTGATATTAATTTCGACGGTAAATACATAAGGATTCGGGGTAAAGGGCAGAAGGAACGTTTTGTTCCGATGACTGGCATTACAAGGAAATTCATAGTTGATTACATGAATGATCACCGTTTTAAAATGTGCAGAACTGAATCTGATCATTTATATCCTAATAGTTCTGGCGAGGCTATATCATCTAATACTGTAGAGCAATATTTCAGGAGGCTTGCTATAAATTGCGGTCTGGATGGCATTAAGTTTTCCCCGCATGTTCTAAGGCACACTTTTGCGACTCATTCGGTAGCCAATGGGGCTAATATAGAAGTATTGCGTAATATTCTTGGGCATGAAAGTATTCAAACTACGGCAAGATATACGCATATAAACCAAGAAGATATTCAGAAACAGCATTCGGGGTTTTCCCCGCTTAATACACTATTAGGCGTTAAATCCTGATACCCATTGAACTATAATTGAACAAGCCGATGGAATGTGCAATAGAGACATCAAATTATCCATCTTAATTTACCTTACCGAATGATTGGTTCCCGTAGTCTACTTATCCAGGGCTCGTCACCGGGAACATCCAGTGAATGATGTTATCCAGTCGAGGAAGGAATTCCAGGCACCCTTTAGTTTATCCAGCCAGCCGCCGCCCGACGGGGCGTCCAGGAAGTCATCATCCTCACTAGCCCACCAGAAGTCATCTTCTGAGACAGGGGTAATCGTCGTGACCACTTCTCCGGTAACCGATACGGAATTCTCTGCCGATAGCGTCGTCCCGTCGCCGGTAGCATCGGGCGTATCAACGACTAGCCCGCCCTCCAGACAGTGAACCTCGATATTCGCTCCGGCGGTAATGGCAAACTCCGTATTCAGTCCGGTAACGACGGCCTTGGGGCGGTATGACCACCATTCCCCGTCCTGAGAGCGACTGATATTCACCGGAACTGTGAAGTGGCCGTCCTCCTTGCTGCGGAAGGTGGCGCCGCCCTGCCAGAGACGGATCTCCACCATCTGCGGCGAGCAATAGCCCAGGAATATTTCGCTGTCCGGGTCGAGGAAAATGACGCCCCAGGGGGTATCGTCTATGCTCAGGTGGATAATTGCCTTCGAGTCCGGGCCGGTGCGCAGGCCCTGGAAGGTGTCGATCTGGGTGGGAGAGGCTGTAATCTGAGTCTCGTGGTTACCCCAGGCGTCGTAAACTAACTGATACACGTCCCCCCAGTATTTATAAACCTCGATGTGCGTGCCTTTTAGCGGTGGGCGGTAGATATCGCTGGTGAGCCAGGTATTCACCTGATCCCAGACGTTGAGGTACTCGGTGATGGCGACATGGGGGACACTGGGGATATCGGGGGAATGCTTCACGTCGGCTTCGGTCACGCTGGCCACGCCGTTCAGGTAAGCCGAGGCGGCGTTGACCACCCAGTCGTCCGGGAAGCCGTAGATATTGCCGTACTGGATATCGGGGTTGAGGTGCGCGCCGGTGGTCTCGCCGCTATTGAGCGCTTTCATAAAGGGGCTCTCTTCGTAGAGCTGCTCGGCGGGCATCCGGTGCGTCTGGTACCACCCGGCGCCAAGGTTTCCGGTTATCTTCTTGCTCCAGGAAACGCCGTGATTGGGGGTGCCGACCATGATGAGTTTTCGCAAGTCGCCGTCGTAACTTGTAAGCCCGTGCGAGTAGTAGCGGGAGATGAGCCCGCCCATGCTGTGGCCGACGGCATCCAGCTTGCCGATCTTGATGTTGGCGGCGGTATATTCGGTCTTTTGCTGGCGGATGTCGTTTTTGAGTATCAGGGCCAAGCCTTCGATGGACTGGTCGGAGGCCCCGTAGTCACCCAGGTAGGTATCGAATTTATCTCCCTGCAGGTAGCTGGCCATCTTGCCCCAGGTGGCAGTTCCCCCGAGGAAACCGTGCACCAGCATCACCGGCGGGCGGCAGACCAGGATTTCGGTACTCGCCTGGCCGGTCTGGCCGCTGGCATCGGTGTAAGTCAGGGCCAGGGGCACTGGCGCCGCCCATACCCGCGCGTCTGATTGATGAACGCTGAGCTCGCGGGTAAGCTGGCCTTTGGTGAGATAATCCGGCGGATAGTAGGTAATCTCGGCCAGCCCGGCCGCGTCCAGGGTCAGTCCGCCCGTCGCATCCAGTGTGCTGCCCTCGGTACGGCCGATGTCCGGCGGACTGATACTCACGTCGGTGCAGCCCGGTAAAGAAACGGTGATGACAAGTGAGCTTATCCCGTCCGCGGTAACGCCGATGAATGACTCGCTGGTGGCGGGATTCATTTCTATTATGAGTCCGATATCGCCCACGACGAAGCTGGTGCTGTTGCTCTTATCAGGATAGCCGGAATAGGATGCCGTTGCCGTCGCGGTGTAGACTGCCTGGGTAACGTTCTGGGGGATGGGGAACTCGACGCGGTAGTTGCCGGATGCGTCGGTTGTCGCCGGAAGCTGAGTGCCGCTGACATTTACGGTTACGCTGGCTCCGGTGAGAGGCCCGCTGTCATCGGAAGCCGCACCTTGAATAACAACGGTCTCGCCCGCGGAATAGGCCTTCTTGTCGGTGTCAATGCTTAAGACGATCCCGGCCTCGGTCGCCGTAGGCTGTCCGTTAAGGTCACGTACCCAGATGGTGTCCGTACCCGCGTAGGCGGGAGACGTTTCCGTGTGATTTGCCTTGACGGACATATAACTAACTTCGGTAGCCAGCCCCATCATTCCCTTGAAATGTCCGGTAGCGTCTGTTTTCAGTGCGTAGTTCCAGCCGCTGCCTGATTCTGAATAATAGAATCCTTCCAGACGAACGTCGGGCACCCCGCCATTAGGACCGGTAACATCCCCTTCCAGGAAGACTACGTCCTGACCCTCGTAGGCTAAGCCTTGATTCATTGGTTGCGGGGCGATGTAGGCGTAGGCGCTGAGCTGCATCACATCCTGGTAGTTGGCAGTGATTTTATTCGTAAGCTGCTCCACGAACCACTCATGCTGACTCTTGGAAAGCGCGTGGTACTCCGGGGTAGTTACGCCATAGCTGGTGGTCGATTCAATCTTCACCAGGAGGTCGCCCTGGGAAAATACGGTCTCCCCGGAGAGCTGCCCGAAGTTAGTGTAGCCGTTGCGGTAGGGGCTGTAGCACGGTTTTGCCGGGACGAAACGGCCGTCGGTTAACTCAATCTGCTGGCAGTCCGGGTCGATACACTTGGTGCAGCCGTAGGTCTCGTCCTCGAAGATGATATTGGGGGAATCGCTGGGGACGCCACGGTAAGGGCTGAGGGTAACGGTGTAGATAATTGTGTAAGCACCTGGGGAGGGATCGTCGTATCTGGCCGTCACGTAATCACCGCCTGAGGTATCATCCATAGAGTGGAATTGCAGACCGAGCGTAGTTGCCTCGGACTCATTGAAAACAAGTGCTGTGATAAGACTATCGGTCTCCGCGGCAACAGGCTCCAGCGGGGTGACTACGGGAATCAAAGTGATAACCAGGACGGCTAGTATCTTTCTAAATACGTTACGTTTCATAATTTTCCTCACCCCCATGGCTAGTTATGACTATTGGTTTGCTTGAGCATCAGTAAAGTGCCTGAAAAGACTTTATATCCGGGGTTTATTAAAAGAGCATTGTAATGCTCTTAGGACTAGCTAACTATGCTATTCTAACGTAGTGTTAGAGGTAGCGCAAGGGCAAGTGTAGTAAATGTAGCGGTGAAAACAATAGTGACCGAAATCATTGTTTGGGGGTGCAATCCAATACTCACAGGCCATGAATAAACTAAGCAAGTAACAATACTGACGAATGTGCAATCGTTCTCGCCCTCAATATCATAGCTGGCTTTGGCCCTGTTTCGTTCGGGGTTGTCTATATTGTAATTTGCACATATATCGACAGACAGATAATAATAGTAAATAAACCAAGCCTCTGCTAATATTGCAAGGAACGTAAGTGTTATCACACTCACAATAGGAGCAAAGGGATGTGCGGAATAGTCGGAATCTACGGTAAATGTGCTGATCGGTGGTCATGTCATATTAACGCCATGCTGGGAAAGATCCGCCACAGGGGTCCTGATGATCTGGGTACCTATGTGACTGACGATCTTGCTTTGGGACAGACCAGGCTTTCCATAGTTGATGTGAGCGGGGGCAAGCAGCCAATCTTCTCTGAAGACAATGTAGCTTGCATCATCTGTAATGGAGAAGTCTATAACCATCTAACCATAAGAGAAAGACTTCCCAGTCACCGTTTCCGAACTCGCTCTGATACGGAGGCTATACTCCACCTTTTCGAGGAAGAAGGTGAACAGGCAGTTTCACATTTGGATGGCATGTTTGCCTTCATAATCTATGATGGCAATAGTATTTTGGTTGCCCGAGATCCTCTTGGGATAAAGCCTCTCTATCTTGGGGAAAAAGACGGCTGCCTCTTCTTTGCTTCAGAAATAAAGGCTTTACAAGGGTTAGTTCGGAATATTCAGGAATTTCCCGCCGGGCATTATTTTACCCCTGAAAGTGGCTTGGTGCGATATTACCAGATGAAAGAGTTTTCGGAGTGGAAAAACAACGTTGCGGAGATTTGTACCGATCTGAGGGAGCATCTAGGCAGAGCTATCGAAAAAAGATGGATGGGTGATTTGCCCGTAGGTTGCTTCCTCAGCGGGGGTGTTGATAGTAGCTTAATATCTGCAGTCTCCAAACGGAATTTTGACCATCTTGATACTTTCTCGGTAGGACTAGGAGAAGAAGCACCCGACTTGCCATTCGCTAGGAAGGTAGCACAATTTCTAGGTACTAGCCATCATGAATATGTTTATTCTCCGCAAGAAGTTTTAGAAGCTTTACCTGATATTATCTATCATCTAGAATCCTTTGACCCCGCCTTAGTGCGTAGTGCTATACCCTGCTATTTTGTCTCCAAGTTAGCCAGCCAGCATGTCAAAGTAATTCTCACCGGGGAAGGTTCAGATGAGGTCTTTGCTGGCTATCATTACTTCAAGCAATATAGTAATCAAGCAGACGTCCATGAAGAAGCTTTGAGAATCCTCTATGGATTGCATAATATGAACTTGCAGAGAGTAGACCGGGCCACCATGGCCCATTCAATTGAAGGTAGAGTGCCCTTTTTGGATATCGATTTTGTCGAGTATGCTTTCTCTATCGACCCGGAACTAAAAAAAGCAGGCAGAGAAATACGTCCGGAAAAATGGCTCCTAAGACAGGCCTTTAATGATTACTTACCTGACGAGGTTGTATGGAGACCGAAGATGGAGTTCGCTGCCGGCTGTGGTTCAGAGCAGCTCATTACTCAAATGGTAGATGATGAAATCACGGACGATGAATTTGCGCATGAAAAAGATGCCTTAAGTCAGGCCAGTCTTACTTCCAAAGAAGAACTCTATTACTACCGGATATTTCACGGCTTTTTCGGTACCGACATTGACGCCGAAGCGATTGGCCGTTGGCAGGGCGGTCTCTCCGCAGAATTCGCAGATTTGTGAATCAAGCAGTAATTCTCAAGGCGTTAGCTCCTCAAAGCGAGAGCTTGACAATGTCGTAATTTATTCTCGATACGCAAACAAAGCACGGTACTGAATGCCGCGCCCTTGTTTTCTTAGTAGCAAAGGTAGGGTGATTATATACTTGACACAAGGTTGATTTTGTGCTATGCTTAGAATATGAAGCTAAATCATATTCATTTTGAGTCTTT
>CAZXVG010000079.1:0-5680 GCA_964644205.1 uncultured Dehalococcoidales bacterium
TAGCCACCACTGAGCGCACGAGGCTACTCGGTAAAGCACCGAGGCAAACGGGTATCATGTTCTGGAGGAGATTTCGATGTCTGAGGAACTAGGAAGGATTGAAAAGCCTGCGGTCGAGGAGTTCGAGAAGGGCAGAAAACTCTATTTCGTGCCCCTTATTTACGGCGGGGAGGAGTCTCCCGAAGATTACCTTGAGAAAGTCAACCGCTACTGGAACCAGGTTGAAGACAAGATAGTCGCCCTGGAGCTAAAGCTGGGAAAGGTGACCCGGATATACCACGAAATGGTCGCCGCGGGCGGCGACGAGGGGATTAAGACAGTCCAGGAACTCAACCCAAAAAGCTTCGACATCATCAAGAACCGGCTGGACAAAGGGGCACAGCTTGAAGCTACCGAGGAAAGGGAGCTGCTCAGCGAGCTTATGGACTGGAGCCGCTGTCTGGCCATCGGCCTGCAAAGTCAGAATGTCTTTGCCACCGCTTACCACTCTTACACGGAAGTAAGCAAGAAGAGAAACGAATACATTACCCGGCGCATCGACGAAACCCTTAAGGAGGATGAAATCGGGATACTGTTTATGCGCGAGGGACACGAGATTCAATTCCCGAAAGACATCCAGGTATTTTACATCGCTCCCCCGGCCCTGAACGACATCAGACGCTGGGTAAGAGACCAGGAAACCAAGCCGCCGTACCAGCAGGACAAAGAAGAGAAAGAAACCACGGACACCGGCGACACAGATAAGTAGCTACCCGCTCTCAAAGGGGAACACGCCCGGCGGCCTCTCCCGCGAAGACTAGCCTAGGACAGGCCCCGGCCAATTAAAACGGGGGACACCGGTCGGTGCCCCCCGCATCTAGTCTCTCTAACCCTTACCCGACTCACCCGCGGTTACCTTCGCCGCAGTGGGTCTCTCCTTCCCGGAGACCAACCCCTTTCGCTAGCTCGAGTCAGGCACGGGCTCCTTACGCCCCGCTCTATAGCGGGGCCTTCCCTGTCAACCTGCCACACCCCGTACAGCTCGTGAAGCCTCATAGCCGCACCTCCTGAGATAAATCTCAACTGCCCCTATAGGCTTCTTAGTTTAATCAAACCATATCCCCCGACCGTTGTCAAGGCGCTAGAGGCAGCGGCAGAGGAGAGATTCTTTTATATCATATACTACATATCAGCCATTTGGTTTACTTGACAATAGTATTTTTTTGTGCTATTATCGGGACACGGGTACTCCCGGGTGAGGTGAAGGGTTGATAACCACTGTTATCACTGCGGCTACGGTAGCCACTGTGACTACTGTCACCACAGCGACCTCCATCGCCGCCATGGGGCTGGCGGCTGCCGTGGGCACCGTAGTTATCACCGGCTTCGGAGTCCTCCTGGGAACCAAGGAACTGGCCGGTACCGCCCATTCGGTCCCGGGGAATAGGCTGTCCAGATTCTTAATCGTCGGTATCTGGCCCCTGGCCATCACCTTCGGCGTCTTTGTAGCCACAAAGGCCGCTGAGGTGATGGCTTAACCAAAATGGGGATACCGGGAACAGCATAATATCAGCCAGGGTCACTCCGAGAAGTGGCCCTAATTGTTTAGCCACCCGAATTCGGGAGCAAGGCTATGCCCAGGACGGTGAGCCAACAAAATCAAAAGGATACCCCGGCTAAGGGGGACTACCCATGAAGCAGGGTCAAAGACTCTTAACCGCCGCCGTAGTGTGCAGCCTGATTCTGGCCGCAGCCATCCCGCTCGGCCAGACCTCACCGGCCCGGGCCGACGGCCCGACCTGGACGAAGTACTCCGGAGAGGTCGACCTGGAAAACGCGCTCTATGTCACGGATGCCTGGGTTATCCGAGACGATGACACCTACCGGATGTGGTACACCCGCCTTGATATAAACCAGAGCCTTATGGAAATGCTGCCCACAATGTCGGGGCTGCACCTCTGCGACATCGTCCACGACCTGGCCGACCTTGACTTCGACGCCGCACTCGACGACCTGGCAGCACTCGCGGACATCCACCACAACGTCTCCGACATCCTGGAATTCCTGGACAGCCGGAGGACTGTCATCGGCTACGCCGTATCAACTAACGGCATAAACTGGAAGGTCATCGACGCCGAAGCCCTGGTCGGAGACAGTAACCAACTGTGGGATAACATGAGCCCCCCCTGCGTCATTAACGACGACGGTATCTACAAGATGTGGTACACCCGCGACCGGGTAGACCTCTCCCAGCGCCAGCTGGAGAGCCTCCTCTCCGGCCTGAATGAGGACGATGTCGCCAGACAAAACGCGCTCGCCGAGCTCGCGGGCAGCCTGAGCACCGTCATCGGCTACGCCGAATCGAGGGACGGCGTAAACTGGAAGGTGGTCAAAGATGAAGTGCTCGCGGGCAGCGGGTATGTCCTGGAGGGTGTCAGCGACCCCTGTGTCATCAAGGACGGCGACACCTATGAGATGTGGTATACCCAGCTGACTACCGAGCTTACCGAGGCGGACCTGGCCGGACTTCTCGTCGAGCTAGCCAACGATGAAATCCTCGACGCCGAGGCACTGCTCGGCATCTAGGGCGCTACGGCTATGATTATCAGCCACACCACCTCCAACGACGGCATTAACTGGACGGTGCCGGAAGAGGTGCTCTCCGAAGATACTCCCCCCTGGGACAGCGTCGCCAGCCCCAGCGTCATCAAGACCGACGGCGGCTACCAGATGTGGTACACCCGAACCAGGTCCGACCTTGACCTGGGCTACCTGCAATCCGTCCTCGACGAGCTAAAACGCATGTACCTGTCTGACCTCCTCTACAGCCTCGAGCTCCAGAACCTCGACAAGTTCCTGACAAACCTATCTGACCTGGACACCGCCGACTTCGAAGCACTGCTAGCCGAGACGAGCACCGTCATCGGCTATGCCGAATCAGACGACGGCAAGGACTGGGAGGTCACCGACCCCGAGGACGTTACCGGCAGCAGCGCCAGGGACAGCATCAACCGCTGGTAAGGGATGTCATCGGTTCGGGCGGCGCGCACAATAGCGGTCACCATGATGACGGCGTGGCCGATTAACCCCCACAGCGGGTGGAGGAACATGGTCACCGCCTCAGCCGCCGCCACCGCCAGCAGGTAGGCGACTGCTTCGCGGACCACGCTTCTCTGCGGGCTAGCGACAGCCTCTATCATTTCCCGATACCCAGCTCGGAATGGACGCGGAGGAAGCTCACCAGGCCAACGCGGGTAACAAGACCGATAACCCGGCCCTCGCTCATTACCAGAACCTCGCCTGCGCCGCTCTCGTTCATCCATTCCAGTACGCCAAGTGCGCTCTCGTCCGGCGGCACCGTCTTCACTCCGCTAAGCGGGGTCATAATGTCCCTCACCAGGGTCGCCCCCCAATCCTGCCGGGGAACGGACTTGATACCCTCCAGAGTCAGGATACCCTCAACCCTCCCCCCGCCGGCGACCACAAAAAGCCGATAGCCGGCGGCAAAAGGGCTCTCCGCAAGCAAACGACCCAGGGTAATGTCCGGAGGCACCGTCGGATAGGCGGGGCTCATTACCTGGGCCACCGTGAAGCGGCGCAGAATCTCCCGCCACTCGGTCTGGCGGTAGCTATTCTGGGCGGCGTTTCGTAAAAACCAGCCGATAAAGGCGAGCCACACCCCGCTGAACCAGTTAAGGCCAAACGGCGACATACCGAACAGCGAAAGCGCCACCAGGGCAATCCCGGCCCCGATAAAGAAGTAGCCGACCCCCTCGCCCACCCGGGTAGCAATCCGGGTGGAACGCCGGAAATCACCGCTCCGGCGCCAGACGGCGGCCCGAAAGATACGGCCCCCATCCAGGGGGAAGCCGGGGATGAGATTAAAGACCGCCAGGGCAAAGTTCATGACCATGAGCCACAGAACCATGTTTTCCACCGGCGGCGGCAGGCCGGGAGCGAAGGTCCAGATGAGGAGGCATATCCCCCCGATTGCGGCGCTGCAGGCGGGGCCGGCGGCGGCCATCTTCAGCTCGGCCTTGGGATGAGAGGCCTCCCCGGTCATCATGGCCATGCCGCCGAAGATGAAGAGGGTGATGCTGCTTACCACGATGCCGTTGGCCCGGCCCACCAGGCTGTGGGCCAGCTCGTGCGCCACCACGGAGACAAAGAAGAGCAGACTGGTGGCAATACCGATGCCCCAGGCAAACCCGGAACTCCAGTCGGGAGTAACCAGGGCCAGAGTGAGCAGGGCAAAGATAAAAAACCAGCTGTAATGAAGCCTCAACTGGATACCGAAGAGCTTGCCTATCTTAAGCGCGCCGTTCATATTACTCCGTACCAGGGCTATACTATAAGATTATATAGATTATAGTCCCAGAACACAAAATTTGCCAACTGTCATTACAGGGGCTGTGCTTCAGGAAAAGCTGCCGCGGCAGAGCATTCGGATATCCAGGCGACTACAATGACAGTCAATCAGCCAGTACCTTACTCAGCTCAAACAGGGCCGCCGCTACCGCCCACGGCCTCACCCGAGCCCGGTTGCCCGGGTAGCTGCCGCTGGCCAGCCGCCGCCCCCGGCCGCTAACCACCCCGATATGATAGGTGCCAGATGTCTTATCCGCCGCCCCACCCGACTCATCCGCGCCGGTAACGCCCACCCCGACCGCCGCCCCCAGGCGCGACCGGGCCGCCTCGGCCATGGCCGGGGCCACCTCGGCGCTCTCCCCGCCGTACTCGGCGATTAGCCGGTAGTCAACCCCGCAGGCCACGCGCGCCTCATCGGAAGCGGTGACCAGCCCGCCCCTAAAATAGGGCGCCGCCTCGGGACACCCGCTCACGGTCGCCGCCAGCAGGCCCCCCGTGTAGCTCTCCATCACCGCCAGGCTCAGCTTTCTCTGCGCCAGCCGGCGCCCGACGACAGCCTCCAGGGTGTCGCTATCAGCCCCCCAGATGTGCTCACCGAGAACCTGGTTTAACTGCACCTCGACCCGGCTAATCATCGCCCCGGCCTCTTCCTGGCTAGCCGCCTTAGCCGCCAGGCGTAGGTGAATGCCATCGGTCTTAGCGTAGACGCCCAGGGTGGGATTGGCCGAGGAAAGCTGCGCGGCGACCAACTCGGCGACCCGGGCCTCAGCCATGCCGAAGGTCTTCAGGGTCCGGGAAACGATGACCGTCCCGCCGCTCTTCCGGCGCAGGCGTGCTAGAACCGCCTCACGCCACATGGGCTGCATCTCTCTGGGGGGGCCGGGCAGGGCGACGATTATCCGTTCGTCCTTCTCCACCCACCAGCCGGGAGCTGTGCCGCTGGGGTTGGGAATCGCCTCCGCCGAAGGGATGATAGTGGCCTGCTTCAGATTGGTGAGCGGCATCTCCCGCGCAAAGCGGGTAAAAAACTCCCGTAAGTCACGCTCCAGGGACGGGTCGCCCTTCAGCTTTTCCCCCAGGAGCTCGGCGATGGCCTCGCGGGTGATGTCATCGGCGGTAGGGCCCAGGCCCCCGGTGGTCAGGATAAGGTCGGAACGCTGCCAGGCCCGCTTGAGGACTTTTACCAGGCGTGCCTGATTGTCGCCCACCTGGGAAATCCAGTAGAGGTTAATCCCCAGGGCGGGTAACTCAGCCGCCAGAAAGGGGGCGTTGGTATCTGTTATCTCCCCCAGCAGGAGCTCCGTGCCGATAGAGATAATCTCGGCTTTCATTA
>CAZXVG010000080.1:0-5660 GCA_964644205.1 uncultured Dehalococcoidales bacterium
CTCCGTCTCTATTGGTTTGGTCGCTTGAGCGCAGTCTGCGGATACCACCGCCAGCCCGATGAGCAGTGCCGCCGCTAGCCCGAATAGTCTCCAGTGCTTCATAATGGTTTACATACCCCGAGCTTTATCTACGGACCTCTGCCGGGTATCTATACTCCTTGAGGGAGAGGCGACGGGTTAAGCCTCGGCGGCAGCGCCTTTCAGGCCTCGTCCTGGCTGCGGCGCCGGTGAGGAAGGGGGCTTGTGTCGGACAGTGGTACCTGTACGGTAATCGTGGTGCCCTTGTCCTTCTTCGAGTCTACCGACAGGGTGCCGCCGATGAGATACGCCCGCTCGTTCATGCCCACCAGACCCAGCTTACCGTAGGAAGCCAGGTCGTCGATTTTGCTCGGCACCTTAAAGCCGATGCCGTTATCGGAGATGACAATCTTGGTTGCCGAATCGGTGAAGACGCCGCTCAGCTTGACCTCGGTGGCGTTAGCGTGCCTGCGGACATTGTTGAGAGCTTCCTGGGTGATTCGGAAGAGCGCCAGCTCGGTGTCGTTGGCCAGCCTGCGGACGTCACCCACGATTTCAAAGTGGCAGGTCGGGCCTTCGTGCCGATTCATTTCCTCGACGAGCAGTTTGATTGAGGGTACCAACCCGAAGCGGTCTATGATGTCCGGCCGCATCTCGTGGCAGAAGGAGCGCAGGGAATTCATTATGCTTCCGGTGCGGTCGAGAATTAGCTTGAGCTCCTGGTGGACGTCGGCGGTTAGTACCCCGTTTTTCATACAGTTTCCGATGTCGGTGCACAGGCAGAACAAGGATTGTATCGTCTCGTCGTGTAGCTCACGCGCCAGCCTTTTGCGCTCGTCTTCAAGGGTGCTGGTCACCAGGTTGGCATAGGAGCGCAGGTTCTCGGCAAACTGCTTCTCCCTGGTGATATCGTTCCAGGTCTCCAGGAAGCACTCTTCGTGCAGCTGGTCCTCAACCACCGCCGAGGCTATCTCAACCCAGAACTTATCCCCGTTTTTTTTCTGGTAGAGCTCTTCTCTGAGTCTGGGCAGCTCGTGGGGCGGGTTGTGCCGCTGCTTATCGGCGTGCCACGGATAGGGGAAGCGGCAATTGATAATTTCGCTGGAGGTAAACCCGGTGAGCCTTTCCAGGGCCGGGTTAGTATATCTCACGGAATAGTCCTTGTTGAACACCAGTATCGGGACGGGGGCGTTCATTATCAGCTTGGACAGGAACTCTCTACTCTGTCGCAGGTCCAGCTCCAGCTTCTTTATCTCGGTTACGTCGCTTATGATTCCGTCGAAACCTACCAGGCGTCCCCCGTCTTCCTTGATAGGCACCCCGTGGTCCCTGACGTAGCGCGTTTTCCCGTTATTCCGGTGCTTCAGCCGGTATTCAATAAAGTAATCGGTGCCCTTGTTAGATGCCTCCAGGTAGGCTTTGGTGATCTTGGTAATATCCTTGCTGTCTACGGCATCGAGCCACATCTGTTCATCCCGGTAGATATCACGGACCGATTGTCCCGTCCAGTCCTCCCATATGGGTGATAGGAAGATGCGGGTGCCTTTAGCCCCGGGCATGGAGGAGTAGATAACGTCGCCGATATTATTGACCAGGCTCTCGTATTTCTGCTCGCTTTGCCTAAGGGCCTCCTGGGCCCTTCTGGCTTCGGTGATGTCTACTATCCCGATTTCATACGACGTGATGGCGCCGCTTCTGTCCCTGGTGGCATGGGCTAGCTCGTGTACCCACTTGTGCTCGCCTGAAGCACATGCGATTCGGTACTCACGTTCGAAATGGTCGACACCCTGCTCGGCAAACCGCTGCCTCAGGTTCTCGACCTTCTGTCGGTCCTCCGGGTGGATTATGTCTTCGTAGCGGCTGAGGCTTTCTATCAGGGCTTCCGGTTTGTAACCCAGTTCCAGTTCAACATTGGTCGAGGCCCGCTCAATGGGCAGCCCCGGGGCGGCCTGCAGCTTGAAGATAACACCCATCATGCCTTTCAGTAGGTTGGCCGAGCTTACCAGACCCTTGTCTTCTATGGAGGTGGCTATTTCCCCGTCTCTCAGGACAACTACTCTGTCGGCCATTCGTTTGGCTTCATCTACCCGGTGGCAGGTATAGAGGATGCCTTTATTATGTTCCTTTAGCCTGTTTATAAGCTCGAAAAGGCACGCCCGCTCCTCGTCCGAGAGATAAGACGTGGGGTCATCCAGGATAACGATGGGGAAATCTTGAATGACGGCGGATGCAATCTGGAGCTGTTTCCTTTGGCCGGCGCTTAAGTTGCGCACCTTTTCTTTCAGGTTTACCCTGGGCAGGAAATCCAGTTCGTTCAGGAAGGACTGGGCTATTTTAACGGCCTCTTTACTGGTGTTGAGTGACCCGCGGTGCGGGTCTTGGAACAGGAGGAGGTTGGCGGCGACACTCATGTCGGGGAATAGAATGAAGTCTTGGTGAGCGGTGCTGATGCCCAGGGAGCGGGCGTGCTGCGGGCTTTTTATCTTGACTTCCTTACCCAGGACGTTGATTCTCCCCCGGTCCGGGGTTATATCACCGGTGAGCAGCCGTACCAGGGTGGTCTTGCCCGCCCCGTTTTCTCCGAGGACGACGTGAATCTCACCGCGCTTGAGAGTAAGGCTGACGTCATTCAGAGCGAAGTAGTCGTTCAGCCTCTTACTGATACCGCTTGCCTCTAGCAGGTAGTTATCTCCGTCGACCATGGCTGATTGTCTCTCAGGAAGCCTGGTTATCCGAGTCACTGATGGAGACCCATCCCTTTCTCAGGGCGACCATCACTGCCTCGATGCGTGACTGGACGTTGAGCTTCCTGAAGATATTACTGAAGTGACTGTTTACGGTAAGACCGCTGATGTTGAGAGCACTGGCTATCTCTTTGCTGGTTATGCCCTTGGCTGCCAGCCTGAGTATCTCTTTCTCCCGTTCGCACAGCTCCGTCTTGGTGGTGGTGGTACTCTTGTCCTTGCCCAGGGCGAATTTCTTCAGCGTGCTTATGGCGTCCTGGTCGAAGACGGCCCGTCCCATGTTAACGGTGCGTACAGCGTTGACCAGGCCGTCGCAGGGTAGATTGGCTTTGAGCACGAATCCGTCGGCGCCGGCTTCGAGACAGGCGACAACATATTCCTCGTAATCGTAGGCCGTGAGTACCAGGACGGCAATCTTGGGAAAATCCGTCTTAATCTTACGGGTAGCCTCGATGCCGTCCATGTTAGGCATGTCGACGTCAAGGATGGCGACATCCGGTTGCAGCTCCTTGGCCATCTGGGTGGCCTCGAGGCCGTTATCGGCCACGCCGACGCACTCTATATCTTGTTCGCTGTCCAGTATTCTGCGGAGACTCTCGACGACAAGCCTATGGTCGTCCGCGACAATAACCCTAATCATCACCACTCCCGGCGAGAGCTAGATTCGGAGGCTAGCCCATTTCCCCGGCACCCCCGTTTTGCGAAGCATGTATATTGTAGGTAGTGCCGGAGTTATTGTCAACTAATAACTAATTATTTTTAGGGATTGAGTGGTACTAAAATTCAGTTATTACCACCTTAATTGCCTTAATCTTACGTATTGATAACAAGCCCCAGCCGTTAGAGAATATAACAGGAATAGCTTTTGCTCCAAAGGTTCTTTGAGCGGCAGAAGTTGGCTTGCTGTTAGTTATTATAGCTTACCACCTTTTCCCCGGCAAATACTTAGCGACATCTTATGTTAGAAAGGGAATAGGCATATGACTGAAGAAGAAAGAGTCAAACCTAAGAGCAGGGCTAGGCAGATTGCCCGGCGCATTATGGCCAACGAAAACTCCGTCCTGGGTTTAATCCTGATAGTCTTGATAGCTATTTTCGCCGGCCTGACCAGTGGGTTGAATCTTACTCAGAGGAATGTGCTGGGTGTCCTGGTGCAGAGCTCGGTTAGAGGTATAGCCGCTATGGGTCAGACGTTTGTTATTCTGACCGGCGGCATTGACCTTTCCGTCGGTAGCATCGCCCTTCTAACTATGGGTATGGCGGCAATGTATATGCAGGGTAAAGTCGGTTATGGACCGACCGCCGCCGGTATCTTGATTATGCTGTTCGTTTCCATGGGTATAGGGTCAACTACCGGTTTAGCCGTATCGCGTATCAAGATGCCGGCACTTATCGTAACCTTTGCTCTGTGGATTGCCCTTAAAGGGATGGCTCTACGCCTTACCGGCGGGTATATCATCACCAATATTCCGCCGCAGATAGATTTCCTCGGCCAGAGATTTGTCGCCGGATTCCCGGTAATAGGTATCGCTTTCATATCGATAGCGGCCATTACCTATTTCGTCCTCGAGCATACCACCTTTGGGCGTTCCGTATATGCCACCGGCGGTAATCCATCAGGTGCCTGGCTCTCGGGCATAAATGTAAACCGGATAATAGTTACGGTCTTTGCTATTTCCGGCCTCATGGCAGGGGTAGCCTCTTGGGCGACGATGTCGCGTATCAGCTGCTTTACCATGGCTGCCGTTGAGGGTCTTGAGATTGATGCCATAGCGATAACCGTCGTCGGAGGCATCAGCCTGATGGGCGGCCGGGGAAGCGTTATCGGGGTGGTAATCGGAACCTTTATCTTTGGTGTTATCAGCAACGGGATGAACATCATGGGAGTAGCCCCGGCTTTCCAGACTATTGCCAAGGGCCTTATAATATACGCCGCCGTGGCCATAGACTACCTGCGTCGTAGGCGTTGATTATGGCCCTTCGGGATGGGGTTACGACATCTCCCGTTAACCTTAATACTTAATAATAGATTAATATTTCCCTGGTACCTTCTAGGTAGTGGTAGCAACAAGCAAGAGTAGCAGGGCACCACAGAGATTATTAGAAGGAGGTGTTGCCTACTGACAAGGTAAAGGCAGATTTTTGGATACTAACATGAGAGATTTGAAGAAAGGAGATAAAGAGAGATGAGAAGATTCATCATACCGCTGATGGCAGTAGTGGTAGTGGTTGTCCTCGTCCTGACCGGGTGCGCTGCGCCGGCCGAACCGACCACACCGACGACACCAACGACACCCACCGAGCCGACCACGCCGACGACACCGACCACGCCGGCCGAACCGACCACACCGACCACGCCGACGACGCCGACGACGCCGACCACGCCCGCGGAACCGACGGCGGAGAAGCCGATAGGATGGCCACAGGTAGTAATCTACCCACCGGATAACCCTTTGGAGGGTCTGGGGGTAAAGCCCGATGGCACGCCCTACGAGGTTCACCACCTCTGCTTCAGCGCCGCGCATCCTTGCTGTCTATTCGGCGTGGAATGGTTCAAAGAGCTTGGTAAAAGGTCAGGCGCTAATGCTATCGACAACTCCATAACCTATGACCCCATGGGGCAGTTACAGGTTGTCGAAGACATCTACAACCTGCAACCGGACGCTTTGATTCTTTGGTCGATAGAAGAATCCATGTTCCTTCCCATACTTGAGAAGTATGCCGCAGACGGCATTGATGTCTATCAAGAGGACCACGAGATTTTGTGCCCGACCATTATAGGTTGTTCGCGTCACAGTGGTCTGGGCATGGGGAGAGACGGTGGCTTCTACGCCATAGCGAAGGCAGAGGAGCTGAATAAAGGCTATAAGGCTCTGATAGTCAATGGTTACCTGGGGG
>CAZXVG010000081.1:0-1843 GCA_964644205.1 uncultured Dehalococcoidales bacterium
TCTCCGAGCTCAGGCTGGGTCTCCTGCCCCGGGACGCCAACGACGAGCGGGACGTTATCATGGAGATTCGGGCCGGGGCGGGGGGTGACGAGGCCGCCCTGTTTGCCGCCGACCTCTTCCGCATGTACAGCCGCTATGCTCAGGCCAAGGGCTGGGCGGTAGACATCGTGGACAGTAACGAGAGCTCAATCGGCGGCTTTAAGGAAATCATCTTTGAGGTCAAGGGCAGGGGCGCCTTCAGCCGCCTCAAGTATGAGCGCGGCGTCCACCGGGTGCAGCGGGTGCCGGTGACCGAGTCCTCGGGCCGGATTCATACCTCGACGGCCACCGTGGCCGTTCTTCCCGAGGCGGCCGAGGTGGAGGTGACCGTTAACCCTGACGATTTGCGGGTTGACATCTTCCACAGCGGTGGGGCGGGGGGTCAGAATGTAAACAAGGTGGCCACCGCGGTGCGTATTACCCATCTGCCGACGGGCATCGTGACCACCTGTCAGGACGAACGTTCTCAGCATCGGAACCGGCAGAAGGCGATGGCGGTGCTCCGCGCCCGGCTGCTGGATATGGAGCGGCGTAAGCAGGAGGAGGCCGTCACCAGCGAGCGCCGTTCCCAGGTGGGCAGCGGCGACCGGGCGGAGAAGATACGAACCTATAACTTCCCTCAGGACCGGATTACCGACCACCGCATCGGTCTCAGCCTGCGTAACCTGCCCCAGGTTCTGGAGGGGGAGCTGGATAAGCTTATCGACGCCCTGGCTACCGACGACCAGGCAAGGCAGCTGGAGAAGCAACTGGTATGACCCTAGCGCAGGCCCTCCGTGAGGCAAGCGCCAACCTTAAGCGCGCTAACATCGGCGACCCCCGGCTGGTCGCCGAGCTCCTCCTGAGGCACGCCCTGGGCATAAGCCGGGTCCGGCTCTATCAGGAGCCTAACCGGGCGCTGAGTCCCGGGGAAGAGGCCGAATTCGGGCGGCTCATCGGGCGCTGTCTGGGCGGGGAGCCGGTGGCCTACATCACCGGGCACCGCGAGTTCTACGGGCTTGATTTCCAGGTTAACGCTAGCGTCTTAATCCCCCGTCCGGAGACCGAGCTACTGGTAGAGAGGGCGCTGGCCCTGGCCCGGGAGCAAGCTCTCGCCACCATCGCCGATATCGGCACCGGCTCCGGGGCCATTGCCATAAGCCTGGCGCTTAACCTGCCCCAGGCCAGAATCTACGCCACCGATGTCTCGGCGCCGGCTCTTAGGGTAGCCCGGCTTAACTGCCGGAAACACGGCGTCGAGGACAGGGTCTACCTTCTCCGGGGAGACCTGCTCGGCCCCCTCCCAGAGCCGGTTAGCCTGATAGTGGCCAATCTCCCCTACGTCGAGGAAGAAGAGGTCTCCCGGCGGGGGCCGGCCGGTTTCGAGCCGGCTCTGGCGCTTGACGGGGGTGGGGACGGGCTTAAGAAGATACGGGCGCTGTGCCGTGGGCTGGGTGAGAGGCTTCGTCCCGGGGGAAGCCTGCTTCTTGAGGTGGGCTTGGGGCAGAGCCGGAAGGTAGCCGGCCTACTAGGCAGCCTCTTCCCCGAAGCCGCAATAGAGATTACCCCTGACCTTGCCGGTATCGAGCGCGTGGTGGGTTTTACCCTGATTCCGAGTCCGGTCTCCGCTGCCCGAAGTCATTAAGGAAGCCGCTAGCTATCTCCGCTGTCCGAAGTCATTATGTAAAACGACGGCTATATCCGGCGTCCGAAGTCTTTATAAAGGCTGATGGCTATAATGACTGTCCGAAGCAATTATGGAAGCCGTTAGCTATATCCGGCGTCCGAAGTCTTTATAAAGGCTGATGGCTATAATGACTGTCCG
>CAZXVG010000081.1:1943-5637 GCA_964644205.1 uncultured Dehalococcoidales bacterium
GCTATATCCGGCGTCCGAAGTCTTTATAAAGGCTGATGGCTATAATGACTGTCCGAAGCAATTATGGAGGCCGTTAGCTATATCCTGCGCCCGAAGTCCTTGTAAAAACCGGTTAGCTCTTTTCTTTTTCCGCCTGTCTTTCGGCGATAATCCGCTGGCTTATCTGGGGCGGTGTTTCCTCGTAGTGGCTGAACTCGGTGGTGAAGCTGCCCCGCCCCTGGGTTATCGACTTCAGGTCGATGGCGTAGCGCAGAACCTCGGCCTGCGGCACCTGGGCCTCGATGATATTCTCGCCGTCCTCCGGGTTCATGCCCTGGACCCGGGCCCTCTTGGCGTTCAGGTCGCCGATAATATCACCGGTGAAGTCCTCGGGAACCCGCACCCGGATGTTCATTATCGGCTCAAGCAGGATAGGCTGCCCCTCGGTCATGCCCTTTTTCAGGGCGCCGGCCCCGGCAATCTTGAAGCAGATGTCGGACGAGTCCACCGGGTGGAAGCTGCCGTCGTACAGGGTCGCTTTTACGTCCACCACCGGGTAGCGGGCCAGCGAGCCCTCGTTTACGGCTTCGTTAAAGCCCTTCTCCACCGCCGGGATGTAGTTCTTGGGGATGGCTCCGCCCACTATCCGGTCAACGAACTCAAGGCCGCTGCCGCGGGGCAGGGGCTCCAGCTCCAGACGGACGTGTCCGTACTGGCCGTGCCCCCCGGTCTGCTTCTTATGCTTGTATTCGGCCTTGGCGGTGGCGGTAATCGTCTCTTTATAGGGGACCTTCGGGGTGTCCAGGGTTACGTTGACCCCGAACTTACGTTGCATCTTATCGGCGGCTACCTCAAGCTGGGTCTCGCCGAGCCCGGAGAGAATGGTCTCGTTGGTGTCCGCCTCGCGGTGAACCCTGAGGGTGGGGTCTTCCTCGACGATACGCGTCAGGGCGGTCCCCAGCTTGTCGACGTCGGCCTTGCCCTTGGGGTGCACCGCCTCGCTGAATATCGGCTCGGGGAACTTTATGGGGGCGATTTTCAGCGGCTTATCGCGGCTGCCCAGGGTGTCCCCGGTGCTGGTCAGGCCTAGTTTGGCGACCCCGCCGATGTCCCCGGCGCCGAGCCGGTCTACCGGTTCCTGGGTCTTACCCCTCAGGATGAAAAGCTGCCCCAGGCGCTCCTGTTCCCCGCGGCTGGTATTCCATACCTGGGAGTTACTCTCGATAACGCCGCTGTAGACCCGGAAGTAGGTGAGCTTGCCGACATAGGGGTCGGCGCTGGTCTTGAATACCAGGGCAGCCAGGGGGCCGTCCGGGTCGGGCTTAATCTTCTGCTCTCCCTTGCCGTCGCTGGTGGCTACCTCCCGCTCTTTGGGCGAGGGCAGGTAGCCACAGGCCGTGTCCAGTAGCTGCTTAGTACCTATGTTCTGGGTGGCGGCGCCGGCCAGGATGGGTACGATGCGCCCGCTCACTACCCCCTCGCGCAGGCCCTTAGTCAGCTCCTCAAGACTGAGTTCTTCGCCGCCGAGGTACTTCTCGATGAGCTGGTCGTCGATTTCGGCGATAGCCTCAATCAGCTTCTCCCGTAGTGAGTTTGCCTGAGCCTCCAGCGAGGTGGGGACTTCCCCCTCCTGGGGAGGGGAGCCGGTGTAGCTCTTCATGGTGAGCAGGTCAATCGTTCCCTGAAAGTCGTTCTGGGCGCCGATGGGGAGCTGGGTGGGGACGCACTTAGCGCCGAACTTGGCCTGAATCTGGGCTACGGTGCGCAGGAAGTCGGCGTTCTCGCGGTCCATCTTGTTAACGAAGATAAGGCGGGCTAGCCCCGCCTCCTGGCTGTATCCCCAGACCTGCTCGGTGCCGACCTCAACCCCGGAAGCGGCGCAGACCACGATTACGGCGGCCTCACTGACCCGGATGGCCGCCCTTACCTCGCCGACAAAGTCGGTATAGCCCGGGGTATCGAGCAGGTTAAACTTGGTGTCCTGCCACTGGCAGGGGAGCGTCGTCAGGTTGAGGCTGATGTGGCGCTTTACTTCGTCGGGGTCGTAGTCTGAGACGGTCGTCCCGTCGTCCACCTTGCCCAGTCGGGTGGTCGCCCCGGCGGTGAAAAGCACGGCTTCGGCGAGGGAGGTCTTACCGGCGCCGCAGTGGGCTAGCAGCGCAACATTGCGGATATTTTCCGGGTCGTAATTCTTCATCTAATCACCTGCTCCCCTGGTTTATTCTTCCCCTATTATAATGAATAGCCGTTAAATACGGCAAGTGAGTTAAGCTCCGCGGGTCGGGCTTGGGGCTTATGGGCTAGCGCCCCAAGGCTGCCTTAAGGAAGCGGCCGATTTTGTGCTCGATAAACGGGTACCACAGCCAGATGGTGGCGTGTCCGCCGGGGAACCAAGAGATGGGGGGCCGGCCGCTTGCCTCCCAGAAATCGAGGGTCGCCTCTCTGGGGATGACCTCGTCCTGGCGCGCGTTTATCATGAGCAGGGGGCGGTTGCGAAGGTGGCGGGTATAGGTCAGGGCGTCAATGAGGAAGTCCCTGTTCTCCGGCTCGGTTGCCTGCCAGCCCTTCTCGGCAACTTGGTCCAGGTACCGGAAGTAGCGCTCCTGCTGGGCGTTGAACTCGGCTTCGGTGTGCCGGAAGCCCCACCTTTTGGGCAGGGTCTTACTCATGAAGCCAATCTTCTCCAGGTTTCCGCCGCTGGTAATCAGCACCCCGGCGCCGATGCGGCTGTCTACCCCCATGGCGATGGCGGAGATGAAGCCCCCGAAGCTGATGCCGACCACCGCCACCTTATCGCTGGCTATCTCGTCTCTGGTGCCGGCCCAGTCTATTACCTGGCGCACGTCAATCACCGAGATGCGGTAGTTCTCGAACCAGTCGTCCGAAGAGAGGCGGCTTGGCTGGTCGGGGGGCATGCGGCTGGAGTGTAGCACCAGGTACAGAACGAAGCAGGCAATCCCCCGCCTCACCAGAGACCGGGCCAGGATTTTCATGGGAATCACGCTGCGGTCACCCAGGCCGTGAACCAGAATGGCTAGGGGCGGCTTGTAGCCGGTGTTGCCGGGGCTAAAGTACTCGCCGCGGACCGTGTTACTCTTCTCGTAGCGGAGGGGGTGGGCGGTGGGGAAGGAGACCGTGTAGTGCTGCCCGCCCCGCCCCGCCTTGGTTAGCTCGGTTACGAAGTCCGGGTCATCGGCCTGGTAGCTGTAGGGATTTATCATCGCTAGGCCACTTCCTTGCCGTTATCCTGACTGTTTCTTACGCTCGCGGTGGGCCCGGGTATAGCGCCGCGCATACTCATCGCGGTTTAGTAGAAGGTCAGTGGCCAGCACCATGGGGCGTACCTTGGCGGCGTCCGCGATGAGGCAGTTAACCCCGGCGGCGATAACCATGGTGGCGAAGGCGTCATTGAGTAGACCGCGCTCGGGCATACCGAAGGAGACGTTGCTTGCCCCCAGTGTCATGTTCAGGCCCAGCTCGGCCTTGATGCGCCCGGCGGTTTCCAGGATGACCAGGGCTGACCTGGGGTCGGCGCCCACGGCGAAGGCCAGGCAGTCGATGATAACGTCCTCACGGGGGATACCGGCTGCCTCGGCGCGCTCGATAATCTTACGGGCGACAGCCAGTCGGCTCTCGGCGTCTTTGGGAATGCCCGCTTCGTCCTGCACCAGGCCGATAACCGCCGCTCCGTGTTCCTTGACCAGGGGTAAGACCG
>CAZXVG010000082.1:0-5599 GCA_964644205.1 uncultured Dehalococcoidales bacterium
GAACCCTTTGGTGGAGCTGGGGGGATTCGAACCCCCTACCTTTTGACTGCCAGTCAAACGCTCTCCCAATTGAGCTACAGCCCCATACACATAGCTTCTACCTGAATAATCTAGCAAAAAACGCCGCTTTATGCAAGCTCAAAAGCCCCACCCCCACCGGCCGATTGCCAATCCCCGTTTAGATGGTTTACAATACTAACCAAAAGCGAGCGGAGAGACGGTATGAAACTTAGTGGTCTATCCCGAATGACTCCGGTTATGCTAGCCCTGGGCGGGCTCCTGGCGGTATCGTGCGCCGGCCAGGCGCCGGAGGCAGAGCCCAAGACCTACGACGCGCCCCCGCCCATGACGATTGACACCGATAAGGAATACACCGCCACCATCGAAACCGAAAAGGGCGACCTCGTCCTGGAGTTGTTCGCCAGCGACGTCCCCGTCACCGTCAACAACTTCGTCTTCCTGGCCCGCGAAGGTTTCTACGACGGCAGCACCTTCCACCGGGTGATGCCGGGCTTCATGGCCCAGGGCGGCGACCCCACCGGCACCGGAATGGGGGGCCCCGGCTATATCTTCGACAACGAAATCACGGAGCATACCCATGTCGCCGGCGCCCTGTCCATGGCTAACGCTGGTGCCGACACCAACGGCTGCCAGTTCTTCATCACCTATGTGGCCAGGCCTGACCTCGACGGTAATTACAGCGTCTTCGGCCAGTTGATAGAGGGCATGGACGTCCTGGAAAGCCTCACCCCGCGAGACCCCAGAGAGAACCCGGACTTCGAGGGGGACAGGATAATCCGCATAACCATCAGCGAAAGCTGAGCCGCGGTCTGCTTGAAACACCCCCGGCCGTCCCGAAAGCAGCGCCGCTAGCCCTCTCTACGAAGCACGGTGAGGTACTGAATGCCCAGGGCCAGCACCAGCTTACTCTCAACGGGAACCAGAGAGGTGCCCTCGGTAAACCTGGCGAGACCCCGCGGCGTCAGGCGGTGGAGGTGTATCCGCCGGGCCATAAAGGGGTTCTTATACTGCCTTACGGCGGCGACGATGGCCTGAAAGCCGCGAAACGGCTCCCAGGGATAGACGATAATGGCCAGCCCCCCCGGCTTAAGCACCCTGGCGGTCTCGACAAAGAACTGATTTAGATTCGGTATGTGCTCCACGGTATGCAGCGAATAGGCCTTATCAAAGCTGGCGTCGCCGAACTCCAGGCTGGTAATATCGCCGTATCTCACCCGGGGGCTGACCGCCCCCTTCAGGGAAGCCTCGCTGACATCGACCCCGACCACGCCGTCGGTATAGTCCTCCATGGCCCTGACGTAGAAGCCCCGGCTGCAGCCCAGGTCCAGAATAGCCTCTCCCTGCCTGGGCTTGAGGTACTTAAGCAGGACATCGAAGAGGGCCCAGTTGAAGTTAAAGGCCATGGTATAGCTCTTCTTCGGCGAGCCAAGTGTCCCGGAACGACCCCCCTCGGAAAGAGAGGCGCCGCCCCCGCTACCGGTTCCCTGTGAAGCGCTCGGTTTAGGCACAAAACCCCCGTGACTTGCAAATCGGCTTAGGTTAAACTAAGCCCACCCCTTACTTCGGGCCGGGCCGCCTCCGGCAGACAGCCCCCACCTCCATCAGATGACACCCCTGCATCCTCAGGATTTCCAGGCCGCTCGACTCAAGCTCCTGGGTGAACTCCGCCCGGGAAATGGCGGTCTCGTCAGGGTAAATCCACTGGTGCAGCTTCTCCAGAAGCCCCCTCCAGAACCTGTAGGCCAGGCTCGGCGTGGGCACCAGGATGACGGCAATCCCGTCCGGGGCCAGTAGGTCGCGGTGCAGGCAAATCAGCTTCTTACGCTCATCAGGGGTGTAGTGCTCGAGAAGCCCCTGGGAGTGAACGATATGGTACTTCTCATCCAGCTTCAGCTTGAAGAGGTCCCTGAGCAGGAACTCCTTCTCACACTCAAGGGCAGCAAATCTCCGCTCGGTATCCTCGATGACGCTGGCGTTGAAATCGACCAGGGTCACCTTGGCTACCGGATACAGCTTGGTCATCTGCATGGTGTGATAGCCGGTGCCGCAGCCCAGCTCAACTATCTTGATGGGCTTCGAGAAGCTAAACCCGCGCAGCAGGCTGGCATAAGCCTGCCACACCGTCCACAGGAATCTCTGACTGACCCGAACCCGCCGGTGATACTGGTCCCAATCGGTGACTTCTCTCTCCATAACTACCTCGCAATCTGTATTTCAGGACACCCCGAAGACGCCCAGCCAGCGCAGGGCAGAGCCCAGACCCAGATAGCCCAGATAGGCAAGAACCATAGCCTTGCCCGTCGAGCCCCCCCAGCAGGCAACGAAGAACTTCCACACCCCGAAGCGCATCGCCCCCATGCTCACCGCTACCGGGGCGAAGACGGGGTTGGGTATCACAGAGAGCACAAAGATGGCCAGGGTACCCCGCCTCTGGGCAAACTCCATCATCTTGGGCAGCCTTATCTTCCTCAGGAAACGCGAGAACCGGGAGGAGTAGTTCTCATCCTCCGGGGTGGCAATACTGAAATGGGGCAGGAAGTGGCGCCCGCCCCGCCCCGTCAGATAGAGGAGCGTGCCCCCGATACCGAGTCCCAGCCCGGCGGTAGCCCCGACCAGGGCCGGGTTCAGTATCCCCCCCAAGGTGAAGGTGAACACCATGTAGGGCACGGGTATCGGGATACTGAAGCCGGTGACGATAGTCATGACGAGAAGGCCCAGGTAGCCATACTGCTGAAAGCGGACGATATACTCCCAGTGAAAAACCAGGAAAACGCAGAAGGCGACTATCCCGCCCATGAAGAGGCCGGCCTTAATATAGTTCCGCCTGTTCGAGCCGGTACCGGCTGTTTCCGCCATTATCAGCGATTTCCCATCTACGCAGCCACCTTGGTTGCCTTTTTGGTCTTGAAGGCAAGCCCCTTAGCACCGAGACCCACCGTAACCGTGTCGCCTTCGCCAAACTCGCCGCGGAGCAGCTTGCTCGACAGGGGGTTTTCCACGTAGCGCTCTATCACCCGCCTCAGCGGCCGCGCCCCGTAAATCGGGTCGTAGCCTTCTTTGGCCAGCCACGACTTGGCACCCTCGGTCAGCTCAATCCCCAGCTTACGCTCACCAAGCCGTCTCTTGAGGTCGCCGACCATTAGGTCAACGATACTCCTTAGCTGCTCCTCGGTCAACTCATGGAAGACGATAATCTCATCGATACGGTTAATGAATTCGGGACGGAAGGTCTTCTTCACGGCCCCCATCACCTTCTCCTTCATCGCCTCATAGCTCTGCTCCCGGCTCTTGGCTTCGTCCTTTTTAGTCCCGAAACCGATGCCGCTCTCGCTCCTGATGAGCTCGACACCGGTGTTGCTGGTCATGATGATGACGCTGTTCCTGAAATCCACGGTACGCCCGTGGCCGTCGGTCAGGCGCCCGTCGTCGAGAATCTGGAGCAGGGTGTTGAACACCTCAGGGTGTGCCTTCTCAATCTCGTCGAGCAGGATTACCCGATAGGGACGGCGGCGCACCGCCTCGGTAAGCTGGCCCCCCTCTTCGTAGCCGACATAGCCCGGCGGCGCCCCGATGAGGCGGGACACGGTGTGCTTCTCCTGATACTCCGACATATCCAGACGCACCATGGCGTTCTCGTCGTCAAACATAAACCAGGCCAGGGTCTTAGCAAGCTCCGTCTTCCCCACCCCGGTGGGCCCCAGGAACATAAAGCTGCCGATGGGACGCCTGGGGTCTTTCAGCCCGGCCCGGCTGCGGCGGATAGCCTCGGAGATAGCCACCACAGCCGCCTCCTGATTAACCACCCTCTCGTGGAGCCGCTCCTCCATGTGGAGCAGCTTCTCGGCCTCTCCCTCAAGCATCTGGGAGACGGGAATCCCCGTCCAGTTAGAGATAAGACGGGCGATATCCTCCTCGGTAACCACCTCGTCAATCTTCTCCTGCTTGAGCCAGCTCTCCTTAGCCTGACTGTATTCGTCCTCCAGACGCAGCCTCTCCGCCTTGAGCTGGGCCGCCTGCTCGTATTCCTGGCGCTGTGAGGCGGCCTCTTCTTCATTAGACAGCTGCCCGATGCGCTGCTCGAGCGACTTGACCTCGGGCGGGGCGCTCTCGGTGTCGATGCGCAGCTTGCTGGCCGCCTCGTCGATAAGGTCAATCGCCTTATCCGGCAGAAAGCGGTCGGAAATATAGCGCTTGCTCAGCCTGGCGGCTGCCTCCAGGGCCTCATCGCTAATCTTAATCTTGTGGTGCGCCTCGTAGCGGGGACGCAGCCCTTTAAGCATCTCGACGGTGGCCTCGACGCTCGGCTCGCCGACAAACACCGGCTGCAGGCGCCGCTCCAGGGCCTTGTCCTTCTCGATAAACTTACGGTATTCGTCAAGGGTGGTCGCCCCGATACACTGCAGCTCGCCGTGAGCCAGCGCCGGCTTGAGCATATTGCTGGCGTCAATCGCCCCCTCAGCCGCCCCGGCACCAACCACGGTATGAATCTCGTCGATAAACAGGATGACCTCGCCCTGAGACTGGCGAACCTCGTCCATGACCGCCTTGAGACGCTCCTCAAACTCGCCGCGGAACTTGCTGCCCGCCACCAGCGAGCCCATATCCAGGGCCACCACCCGGCGCCCCTTAAGGGAATCGGGGACATCCTCGGCGGCGATCTTCTGGGCCAGGCCCTCCGCCAGGGCGGTCTTACCGACACCGGCATCCCCGACCAGCACCGGGTTGTTCTTGGTGCGGCGGGTAAGCACCTGCATGATTCGCTTAATCTCCTCGTCGCGGCCGATAACCGGGTCGAGCCTGCCTTCCCGAGCCAGCTCGGTCAGGTCCCGCCCGTACTTCTCCAGGGAGCGGTACTTGCTCTCGGCACGGGCGTCGGTGACCCGGTGCCCACCGCGCAGCTTTCTCAGCGCCCGGTATACCTTCTCCTGGTCAACGCCCATGCGGTGGAGAATGGCAGCCGCCCCACCCCTCTCCTCACCGACCATGGCCACCAGAAGGTGCTCGACGCCGATGAACTCGTCCTTAAGCCTTTTGGCCTCCTCCCCAGCCTTGGAAAGGAGCTGGGCGACCCGGGGCGTGGCATATATCTGCCCCGCCTCATAGGCAACCTTGGGAGACTTCTCCAGGGCCGCCTCCACCTGCCGTCTCATGGCCTCGACATCAATGCCGAGCTCGGCCAGTATCTCACCAGCCAGGCCCCGCTCCTGACGGAGCAGCGCCAGCAGGATATGCTCCACATCCCACTGACTGTGGTGGTACTGACGGACTATCTCCTGCGACAGAGCCAGCGCTTCCTGCGCCTGCTCAGTAAACTTCTCCTGTTTCATCATCCACCTCCCTCAGTCTGTCTAGATCCGCCTCCATCTTCTGCAAACGGTCCTGCAATTCAGCCATGCGCCCCATCATCCTCAGGATAACCTCGACCCCCGCCAGATTGACCCCCAGGTCCTCCATCAGAGTCTTGGCGTGCTTCAGCCGGGCGATGTCACTATCCGAGTAGAGACGAATATTGCCCCGGGAGCGGTGCGGCTCTATTATGCCAATTCTCTCATAATAGCGCAAGGGATGGGTGCGCACC
>CAZXVG010000083.1:0-5577 GCA_964644205.1 uncultured Dehalococcoidales bacterium
ATCCAGTTGAGGTAGACCTTGGTGAAGTGCTCGGGGATAATCCTGATGCGCCCGCTGGTTATGGCCTGAGTCGCCGGGCGGGCCAGTGGCTCAACCTTAACGAACCACTGCTTACTGGCCACCGGCTCGATAACCGTCTGGCAGCGGTCGCAGTGCCCCACGGAGTGGGAGTAGGGCTCGACCTTTGCTAGCAGCCCGTCCCGCTCCAGGTCGGCCAGTATCGCCTTACGGCAGGAAAAGCGGTCCAGTCCGGCGTAGGGGCCGGCGTTCTCGTTCATGGTGGCGTCGGGGTTCATGATGTTCACCAGGGCCAGCCCCTGGCGCTGGGCGACCTCGAAGTCCACCGGGTCGTGGGCCGGGGTTATCTTGACGGCGCCGGTGCCGAAATCGGGGTCGACGGCCTCGTCGGCCAGGATGGTTATCACACGTTCCACGGCGGGCAAGATGACCTTCTTACCAATCAGGTGCTTGAAACGCTTGTCACCGGGGTTAACAGCCACCGCGGTATCGCCGAGGATGGTCTCCGGCCGGGTAGTGGCCACGGTGATAAAGCCCTCTCCCTCGGCCAGGGGGTAGTTGACATAATATAGATTCCCCTGGACGTCCTTATGGCTTACCTCCAGGTCGGAGAGGGCAGTGGTGCAGCGGGGGCACCAGTTGATAATCCGCTCCCCGCGGTAGATTAGCCCCTTGTCGTAGAGGCGGACGAAGGCGGTGCGCACCGCCCGACTGGGGCCCTCATCCAGGGTAAAGCGCTCCCGGCTCCAGTCGCAGGAGGCCCCCAGCCTCTGGTGCTGCTCGGCGATGGTGTGGCGGCAGCTCTCCGCCCATCTCCGCATCCTCTCCAGGAACTTCTCCCGGCCCAGCTTATGGCGGTCCAGCCCCTCTTTAGCCAGCAGCTGCTCCACCACCACCTGGGCGGCGATACCGGCGTGGTCGAGGCCGGGCAGCCACAGGGCGGGCTCGTCCTTCATGCGGTGCCAGCGGGTCATGATGTCTTCCAGGGTGGCCGTCAGGGCGTGCCCCACGTGGAGCTCGCCGGTAACGTTGGGCGGCGGCATGATAATGACGAAGGGCCTCTTTTCCGGGTCTATCTTCGGGGTAAAGTAGCCCTTTTCCAGCCAGAACTGATACCACTTCTGCTCCACCCTGCCCGGCTCATAGGCCTTGGGCATACTGAACTGGGTCTGCGCTTCCTCGGTCATACTTACCTTTCTAGAATAATTGACGATTTACAGTAGGCGGCTACGGTTTTATTTTGACCTCACCCACTAAGTTCCCCGCTCCCTGGTTAAATCCCTCTCGCTCTCCCTTTAAGAAAGGGAGAAGTTCCTCCCCCTTTGGCAAAGGGGGACTAAGGGGGATTCCCACCCATCCCCGCCACCCTGTCCAGAACCCGCTCCGCCACCTCTCGCTTGCTCATCAAGGGCAGGCTCTCTACGTTTCCCTGTTTATCTATAATTGTTACTTTATTGGAATCGGCGCCGAAGCCGCTCTCCGGCTCGGTGATGTCGTTAGCCACGATGAGGTCAAGCCCCTTTTGGGCCAGCTTCTTTCGGGCGTTAGCGACCACGTCCTCACTCTCGGCGGCAAAGCCGACCTTAATAAAGCCACCCTTTACCTCGCTCAGGATATCGGGGGTTCTCACCAGCTCCAGGGTTAGCTCATGGCTCTGCTTCTTAACCTTGCTCTGGGCGGGGCTCTTGGGCCGGTAATCGGCAACGGCGGCGGCCATAATCAGGGCGCCCGCCTTCTTAACGGCTTTAGTTACGGCCTCTTTCATCTCGGAAGCGGTTCTCACCCGGATAATCTCGATATTGTCCGGCTCGGGGAGTTGGGTCGGGGCGGTAATCAGTGTCACCTCGGCGCCCCGGTCCCGGGCGGCTTCGGCCAGGGCAAACCCCATCCTGCCCGAGGAGCGGTTACCGATGTGGCGGGCCGGGTCGATGGGCTCCTGGGTGCCGCCGGCGGTGACCACGATGCGTTTTCCGCTGAGGTCGGCACTCCTCTTGAGCGCCTCCCTGATGGCGTCTATAATCTGCTCGATTTCGACGAGGCGGCCTTCGCCGCTATCGCCCGAGGCGAGGCGGCCGTGCTCCGGCCCCACGATGTTAAAGCCCCGCCCCCTGAGCCGGGCCAGGTTGTCCCGGGTAACCGGGTTAGTAAACATGTTGGCGTGCATGGCCGGGGCGATGATGACCGGCGCCCGGGTAGCCAGGACGGTGGCGGTAAGCATATCGTCGGCGATGCCGGCGGCTAGCCGGGCGATGACATTGGCCGTGGCCGGAGCGACCACCACCACCTGGGCGCTGTCGGCCAGGGTGATGTGCCCCATGCCGTGCTCGCTGGCCTGCCACATGCTGGTTACCACCGGCCTATCGGTAAGGCTGCGGAAGGTAAGCGGGGTTACCAGCCTGGTGGCGGCCTCGGTCATAATGACGTCGACCCTGGCTCCTTCCTGGGTAAGCCTGCTGGCCAGGTAGGCCGCCTTATAGGCGGCGATGCTGCCGCTTACCCCTAAGACTACGGTTTTATCATTTAGCATCTTTTCTTAATCCCGGTTCATATAGTAGATAATCCTCAGCCCGATGAGCGTTAAATCGGGGTTTACCACCTCGATGAGCGTCGTCTCGCGGGCAATGGTCTCCGCCCAGCCCCCGGTGGCGACTATCTTGGCTTTGTCCCCCAGCTCCCGCTGGACACGGGCTATGATGCCCTCGATAAGCCCCACGTAGCCGAAGACGATGCCCGACTGCATGGCGCTTACCGTCCCGCTGCCGATGGCGTGTTTCGGGGCAGTAAGTTCCACCTGGGGCAGCATGGAGGCCTGCGTGAACAGGGCCTCGGCGGCGGTGCTTATCCCCGGGGCGATGACCCCCCCGAGGTAGTCCCCCTCCCGGGAGACGACGTCGAAGGTAGTGGCGGTTCCCAGGTCGACAATGATTACCGGGCCGCGGTAGAGGTGATGGGCGGCGGCGGCGTTGGCGATGCGGTCGGCCCCCACCTCTTTGGGGTTCTCCATGCGGATGCGCACCCCGGTCTTCACCCCGGCGGCGATTACCAGCGGCGAGAAGTGGAAATAGCGCTGGAATAGCTCCTGGTAGGTGGCCAGGAGGGGAGGGACAACGCAGCACAGGGCGGCCTTGGTGATATCGGGGGGCGCTAGGTTCTGGTGTCCCAGCAGGTCGAGCAGCAGGGCGGCGTATTCGTCGGCCATGCGCTCGGTATTGGTGGCCAGGTGCCAGGTGGCCCGGGTCTCGTCGCCCTCGAAGACCCCGAGGGTGGTAACGGTATTCCCGATATCGATGGCGAGCAGCATAATACCTCAGTCCTCACCTTGAGTTTTTAGTTGCCTGATAGCTAGCGGCAGTGCCGGCAGCAGGTCGCTGGCCAACATGCCGGCGTCGCCGAGCCGGGCCCTGACCGCCTCGCCGGCCTCGCTGTGGAGAAAGACCCCCAGGCTAGCGGCGTTAAAGAGCGACATGCCCTGGGCTACCAGGCCGGCGATGGCCCCGCTTAAGACGTCGCCGGTGCCCGCCGAGGCCAGACCGGGGTTGGCGCCGGGGCAGACCCGGGTGTGTCCGTCCGGGGTGGCGGTCACGGTATAGGCTCCTTTAAGCACGACGGTCTTGTTCCAGGTCAGGGCGGCCCTCTTGGCTATGCTCGACCGGTCCCGCTGTATGTCTTCTACCGAGGTACCGACCAGCCTGGCCATCTCGCCGGGGTGCGGGGTGAGTATGGCGTCGTCAGTAAGACGCTGCCACCAGTTAGGAATCCGGGCCAGGGTGTTCAGGGCGTCGGCGTCGAGAATCAGGGGCCGCGGTATCGCCCGGGTCTTGAGGAGCATGGCATCGATAAGCTCCAGGACGGCCCGGCTCTGTCCCAGTCCGCAGCCCAGGAGCAGGGCGTCGTATTCGCTTAGGTACTGGTGGATGAGCCTGGCGGCGCTGGGCGAGATGACGCCGCGCTGGGCTTCGGGCAGGGGGAGATAGGTTACCTCGGTCAGCTTGGCGGCGATGATGGGCTGCAGGCTGGTGGCCGTGGCCAGCGTTACCAGGCCGGCGCCGACCCGGAGCGCCCCGTTTGCCGCCAGGCAGGCGGCCCCGATATAGCTAATGGAGCCGGCGACAACGAGCACCCGGCCGAAGCTCCCCTTGTTGGCTTGGAGCGGGCGCGGCGGCAGCACCGAGCGGGCCCAGTCTCTGTCCATTAGCTCGCTGGGCACCTCGTCCACCAGATAGGCCGGGATGCCGATATCGGCGACGGTGATACGCCCGGCCCGTTCCACCCCGGGGTTCTTGAGCAGGCCCGTCTTGGGAAAGCCGAGGGTAACGGTGTTATCGGCGTAGAGGCAGGCCGGGTCTACCGCCCCGGTGTCGGCGTTGAGCCCGCTGGGTAGGTCGAGGGCGATGATGCGTAGCGACGGTCTCGCCCTTTTTAAGTCGCTAACCCTGTCCAGCGCCGACTTGAGCGCGTCGTGGAAGGGGCGGACCTGGCCGATGCCGAAGAGGGCGTCGATGACGGCGCTGCTCGATTCCAGGAGACCTGCCAGACTCTCCTGGTTTTCGTCCTCGCTGGCGCTGAGGTAGTCTATGTCGCGCTCCTTAACCAGGGTAAAGTTCCGGTCGTCGTCGCCTCTTTCCCCGAAGAGGTAGAGGCTGACCCCCGCCCCCCAGTCGTGGAGGTAGCGGGCGGCCACCAGGCCGTCGCCGCCGTTGTTACCCGGCCCGATTAGCGCCAGGATGCGCTGCTTCTCTATGTCGCCCAGGATTTTCCTTACCTCCTCGGCGAAGGCCCTACCGGCGTTCTCCATGAGCTTAGGCGGTTCTAGCCCGATACCGGCGCAGTCCTGCTCTACCTGGCGCATCTGACTTGTGTTTAGAATCTTCATGACATTCTTCTCGGTCGGAGGCCACCGGGGCTGGGGGTGGCAATGTGAAGTGTAGCAATATCGGCGGTAATGGTCAACTCTATATTATTCAGGGGGCAGACTACCCCCTCGCTTATGCGCTAAGTTCCGGGGGACTTCATCCGGAGCGCGCTCTATTATCTCTCTTTCGCCTCGCTGCTCTATTAGTTCTCCGTCGGGCCTTTCATAAAGGCCTTCAGCTTTTCCGTCATGGCCTGCCAGTGAGTACCCCGCCAGTAGATGCGGTGACAACTGGGGCAGGCCATGTACTGGTTCTGGGTCCGGAAGACATAGGGGGGCACCAGCTCGGCCACCTCGTCCTTGCTCCTTGCCACCAGGGGGTGGTTACACTCCAGGCACAGGGTGAACGCCCGGGACTGGGGGTCGAGGTTGAGGGTGGTAATCACCTGGCGTATCTGCCGCTCGGGGTCGTCCCCCTCGATGAGGATGGCGGCGACCTGCCCGCTGGTTACCACCCGCCGCTTCATAATCTGGGTGTCCCTGGTGAGTATCACCCGGTCTTCCTTTTGCGCCAGGGCGACCATGTGGGAGTCGTTCTCGCCGCTGAAGAGCCGGGTGTCGTATCCCATCATGCGCAGCCACCGGGCGAGCTTACCCACATTGTGGTCGACTATAAACCTGGGGCTAGCTATCGTTCCCACCTCCTT
>CAZXVG010000084.1:0-5542 GCA_964644205.1 uncultured Dehalococcoidales bacterium
GAAGATAGACGAAGAGGACATCCGCTACGGGGCCGGCGAGGCCGGTATCGAAGGGGTCTTCGTGCTCTCGGAAGGGGCTAGCAGCCCGCAGCTTAGCGCACTCCTGGCGGAAAACGGACTGGGCGCTGGTGAGGATACCCTGGTTATCACTTGTGAGCTTCGGAGACAGGGGCGCAGCGTGACCCGGGTAAACGGACACGCCGTGTCCCGGGGGCTTCTCTACCAGCTCGGGTGTCTCCTTATTGACATCCACGGTCAGAGTGACCATCTGTCGCTTTTCAATACGGAATACCACCTCGATTTCCTGGATGCCTACGCCCATACCCTGGAGCTACGGCGCCGCTTCGGCGCTAAGGCTGCGGAGCTCTATCAGGCGGAACAGGAAATCGAGTCGCTGGCTAAAGTGGAAAAGGAAACGGCCCAGCGTGAAGAGCTGCTGCGCTTTCAGGTGGACGAGATAAGGCAGGCCAGCCTGCGAGAAGGGGAAGAGGCGGAGCTGGAACAGGAACGGGACGTCATCGCCGCCAGCGAGAAGCTGAAGGCAGCCGGCTACGAAATCTATCATGCCCTGTACGGGGAGGACGCTGCGCTTACCTCGGCCTCGGCGATAGAGAAGCTCGAGGCCGCTGTTCAGGCGATGAGGAAGCTCGTGGAGCTGGACCCCTCCCTAAGGCAGAAGCTGGCCCTTCTGGAGGGGCTTGTCCCCGAGCTGGAAGAGGTGGCGCGGGACATTCATGCCTATGCCGACCGATTGGAATACGACCCGGAACGGCTTGAAGAGATAGAATCGCGGCTGGAGCTCATCAGGAATCTGAAAAGGAAATACGGCCGGAGTATTACCCAGGTTCTCGACTACCGGGAGAAGGCGGAGAGGGACTTAGAGGGGCTATCCCTCTCTTCGGAGAGGCGCGCCGAGCTCGAGGGGTTGTGCCGCCGCCTGAAAGAGGAGATGGGTAAGATGGCCTTCGAGCTTTCCCAGGCGCGCTCCCAGGCGGCCGGGAAGCTGGTTAGCGAGGTAATAAGCGAGCTCCGCGATTTGAAGATGCCTCGGGTTCAGTTCGAGGTGTCCCTGAAACAGCAACCGGCCGAGGAGGGCATCCCCTTCCCCGACGGCACGACCTATGCCTTCAACAAACTGGGGGTTGACAGCGTGGAGTTTATGGCCTCCACCAATCTGGGAGAGCCGGTTAAGCCACTGGTCAAGATTGCCTCCACCGGTGAAATCTCTCGCTTTATGCTGGCCCTGAAGGGGGCGCTTTCCCGGGCCGATAACATCCCGGTGCTTGTTTTTGATGAAATCGACATCGGCGTCGGCGGCCGCTGTGGCGAGATAATAGGCAGGAAGCTCTGGGCTTTAACCCGGAACCGGCAGGTAATCTGCGTCACCCACCTGCCGCAGATTGCCGCCTTCGCCGATGCCCACTACAACATCCAGAAAACGGTCGCTGGTGACCGCACCTTAAGCAATATCAGCTTTCTCGAGGACGAGTCCCGGACCAGGGAGCTGGCCGCTATGCTCGCCGGCCTGCAATACACCGAGGCCTCCGTACGTAGCGCTCGCGAGCTGGTGCAGAAGGCGGAGTCGTGGAAAGAGACCTATCGCAAACAACCTTAGGGCTTACCCCCGCGATACCCGGAACACTCAATCTGCCTTAACCCCGTCCCAGGGGCCGCTCCAGTCGTCGCTGTCGGCGTATTTCCACAGACCGGTGAAGGACTTACCATCTTGGGAGATGGTGAACTCGATTTCTCCGGCATCGTTCGGCGGCTGGTAACTGGGGCCTTCGGACCACATACCGGTGAGAACGTTGCCTTCTATATCGCCTTCGATTAAGCCGTCTTCCCAGTCGTAACTACCGGTAACGTGGTTGCCGTCCTGGTTCAGCACCACTGTAATATCGTGTCCACCATAGCCGGATACGGCGAATGTACATTCCCAAACGCCTGTCCAGATACCGCCCGGCTCTTCGCCGATAAGAGTCTGCGTCAGCATATCCCATTTATCATCCATTATCGCCGAGCGTATGCTGAGCTGTTCGATTACTATCTCGGCCTGATGGTGGGTTATCACCTGTAATAGAGGCGTCCCGGTGCGGTCGCCGTAGCCTGCGTGACTGCAATCGAAATCGAATACAAACAGCCAGCAGAAAGGGCATTTCCCGGTCAGCGTTTGAGATAGGGTCAGGCTTTGCTCGATACCGTCAAAGCTAAAGGTAGGGCAGCTCCTGACGAAGTCCCTGGCCGCCTCCTCGCTCATCTCCTGGGTTATCTGCTGGGCGGGAACCGTCTCTCCGATTGTCCCGTAGCTAGTGACGCTGCCCCGCCAGTACCACCCGGTCTCGGTATTGGAAAGTTCTACCTCGTAGGTCATCGTTTCCTGGGCTGCTTGCGGGTATGAGACGGTTATCACCCATGGCTGGTAAGTATAGCGGTAGCTACTAAGCCCTGGGACCTCGGGGTCGGTAACGTTCTCTTCCTGCCAGACTATGTCCGTAGGGGGAGCGGTCTCCGGGCGGTTCTCCCGTAGATACTGTAACACCGAGTCCCTGGCCTCGGCGGCATCGTCTACCGTAGTATCCGTTACCGGAGACTCCGGGGCTGTTTCCGGTTGCTGGGTGGTTGGCGCCGGTGAAGACGGCGGTGGCGCTTCAAACCACTCACTGCAGGCGCTGAAGCCCAGGGCTAGACAGAGTAAGGCAGGAATCAATAGACGGAGTCTTATCTCGGACATTCTTTCCCCCTATCGCTTTTTTATGCAGGCTACCCCTTAGCCGGGCGGTGTCTGGAAGCCGGACTAAAGTAGCGGGGATAGCGTGTTTCTGACTTATTATTTTACCATTATCTGCGCCGGAGTCAACGCCGAATCGGTGTGGTGGGGTGACATCATGATGGTATTGGTTGTAATCCGGTTCCGACACTTGAAGCCCGGCTGGTTTAAGTGTAGAGTGTTAGGCAAGTACGGCGCGGAGGTGTCCCATGAAGGCGGTAGTAGTCTATGACTCGGTTTATGGAAACACGGAGCAGATTGCCAAGTCTATCGGCGGGGCGGTTAGCGGTGATGTCAGGGTGCTTCGCGCCGGCGAGGTCGGTCCTTCCGAGCTAGCCTCACTCGACCTTCTCATCGTCGGCTCTCCGACCTACGGCGGCCGACCGACGCCGGCGACCCGGGACTTTCTTAACAGGGCTCCCCAGGCTGCTATTAGAGGCATCGGTGTCGCTGCCTTCGATACCAGGATATCGGTGAAGGTGGTCAGAATCTTTGGCTATGCCGCCGGGAGAATCGCCGGCAGCTTGAAGAAGAAGGGCGGGACCCTCGTCTTGCCCCCTGAGGGCTTCTTCGTCGAAGGGACAGAGGGGCCGCTTAAGGAGGGGGAGCTGGAGCGGGCGGCTGGCTGGGCACAGGGGATTATGGCGGCCATGAAATGAGACTGTAGGAGGGTGAAAATGGCCAAGAAGGTGCTCATCGTTTACGGGACCCGGTTCGGGGCGACCAAGGGCACCTCGGAGGAGATTGCCCGGGTTCTGGGTGGTGAGGGGTGCGATGTCAGGGTAGTCAACGCCAAGGAGGAAAAGGTTAGCGATATCTCCGGGTATGACCTTATCGTGGTCGCCAGCGGCATGATGATAAACCGGTGGACTAAAGAGCCCGAGAAGTTCTTGAAGAAGTTCCACAAAGAACTGGCCCAGAAGAAGGTGGCCCTCTTCGTCTCGTCCGGCGCCCAGACAATGCAGGCAATGAATAAGGATGAAGACGGGGCGCAGACGATGGAGAAGACCCGGCAAAAATACCTTGAGGAAAAGGCCGCCAAGTATAAGCTAAAGCCCGTGGCTCTGGGCCTGTTCGGCGGTGTCTGGGACTTCAACAATATGCCCTGGTGGGCCAAGAAGTTCGCCGATATGGTCAGGCCGGAAATAGAAGCGGCCGGCCATAAGGAGACGGAGCCGGGGGTCTACGATACCAGGGACTGGGACGCTATCCGAAGCTGGGCTAAAGAGCTGGCCGCTCAGCTCTGAGGCGCTAGCGGGGTATTGACATGTCCTCATAGCGTTGGGTATTATCATTGTTAGACTTTTTGTAGTCCGGTGCTTTCTTCCCGCTGTTGAAAGCGTACCCGGCTTGAGAGCCTTCTTTACCGTGCTTTTCTTAACTAACTAAGGCTGGTGAATTATCGAGATGCGCCGAGCAGTCGTTACCGGGATGGGTGTCATCTCTCCGCTGGGCATCGGTGTCCCTGAGTTCTGGGAGAATCTGGCGGCGGGCAGGTCTGGGGTTAGCCTCATAAGCCGCTTCGATACCAGCGACTACCAGGTAAAGGTAGCCGCCGAGGTAAAGAACTTCGACCCGACCGATTACCTCGACCCCAAGGCGGTGCAGCGTAACCCGAGGGCGGTACACTTTGCCATCCCGGCCACCAGGGAGGCCATCTCTCAGGCCGGGCTGGACATGACCAAGGAGCCGCCCGAGCGGGTGGGCGTTGTCACTACCAGTATGCTTGAGTACCGCTACGTGGGCGAAGACTGGATGAGGTTAAGGGAGAAGGGGCCTCGGCGCGTTAGCCCCCTGCTGCTCACCAAGGCGGGGCCGAGCACTGTCTCCCTCCAGATAGGGATGCTCCTCGGGGCCAACGGCCCCAATGTCAGTGTTAACAGCCTCTGCGCCAGTGGTTCCGAGACAATCGCCACCGCCAGTGACTATATCCGCTTCGGTTATGCCGACGTTATCGCCGCCGTTGCCTCTGATGCCTCGCTCAGTGCCCTGGGCATCGCCGCCACCAGTCTGGTGGGGGCCCTTACCAAGGAGCCGGACCCCGATAAGGCCAGCCGGCCCTTCGACCTGAACCGTAACGGTTTCGTCTACGGAGAGGGCTGCGGTGCCCTGGTGATAGAGAGCCTGGAGCACGCCCGCCGACGGGAGGCTCAGGTCCTGGTGGAGGTAATCGGGGTGGGGCGCAGCTTTGATGCCTACGACACGACGGCGCCCCGGCCGGAGACGGAGGCTATGGCCATGAAGCTGGCCCTTAAGAGCGCCGGGGTGGGGCCCGACGAGATTGACTACATCAATGCTCACGGCACCAGCACCAAGCTCAATGATGTCAGCGAGACCAGGGCTATCAAGCTCGCCTTCGGGAACGGGGCCTACCGGGTCCCGGTAAGCTCGTTTAAGTCCATGTTCGGCCACCTGGTGACCGCCGCCGGGACGGTTGAATCCATCGGCACCATTCTAGCCATGAGGAACGGGCTTATCCCGCCGACGATACACTACGAGACCCCCGACCCTGATTGTGACCTTGACTACGTGCCCAATACGGCACGGCGGGCCGAGATAAACACCTGTCTCAAGAGTAACTTCGGGCTCGGCGGGCAGAACTGCTGTCTGGTTCTTAAGAAATTCAGTGACTAGCCGCCTTTAGTGGTCGCAGATATTGGGCCCGGTGGCCAGCCTGCCGTCCAGATAGCTCTGGACAGCCTTTTCCGGGTCGCTCTCCCGGGTGCCGGTGACCACGCTGATGCGGTTCTCTTGGAAGATGCCCTGGGCGCGCGA
>CAZXVG010000085.1:0-5521 GCA_964644205.1 uncultured Dehalococcoidales bacterium
CAATTAGCTGTGATAAGTCTGGTACTATCTGCAAAGCAACTTGGTTAGCCATGAAGAAGCCCTAACAGTATCTTTAGATTGCCTGTAGCTACGGTTCCCAAAACACCTAACTCACTACTTTGAATACAATGCTGTGAATATTATATATAAATCCGGGGACTGGTTCTTTGTGTAGCTTGATCCACCATGAATAGATTTTTGGGATATAACAATTCGGCGCTTTTGTTAAGACTTTAGCATAGGTTGTAGCTAGTAAATCGGGCAGTCTGTTGAACAATCAGATAATATGTTTGACGTTACCAAACTAACGGGTTCACTCTACGGAGGGGCGTCAGACGCCTGGAATATTATGCCGCCTAGGTTTCTTTAGGGGGACGCCGCAGTATGGTACGGCGTCCGTTATACCTTTCCGCGTCGTATTGCGTGGCGACGTCGACGAAGCTGATGCGGCCGACGACATCCTCCAGCGGGCAGGCTGTGATCCGACCGTTTCTAAAGCACACCATCTTCCCGTAGTCGTTCATGGTCACCAGGTCGACGGCGGCGATACCGAAATACCGCCCCATCCTCCGATCATAGGCGCAGGGCGCTCCACCCCGCTGCAGATGACTCAGATTGACACTGCGAGTCTCGAGGCCAGTCGCCTGCTGTATCTCCTGGGCCAGGGCCTCGGCAACGCCGCCGAGCTTCTTATGTCCGAAGCCGTCGATGCCGGATTCCCGAACGAACTCGACGCCGCCGACCGGCTTGGCGCCTTCGGAGGCCACGATGATATTGTACCTGGCCCCGGCCCGCCGGCCCTCCAGGACGAGCTCGTTAATCTTCTCCAGCGTGAAATCAAACTCGGGAATGAGGATAATGAAGGCCCCGCTGGACTCGCCGCCTTCCAGAGCCAGCCAGCCGGAGTGACGACCCATCGTCTCCACGACGAATATCCGCTGGTGAGAGCCAGCGGTGGTCCGCAGGCGGTCGATTTCCTCGGTAATAACATTAAGGGCCGTCTCGAAGCCAAGGGTGTAATCGGTCTCCGGGAGGTCCTTGTCGATTGTCTTGGGAATACAAATGACATTGATACCGGCCTGCTGCAATCGGTGGGCAACGCTCAGGGTATCGTCACCGCCGATAGCGATGACGGCATTGAGACCGAGTTTCCCAATGTTGTCCAGCACCGTCTGGGTCTGGTCGTTCTCGGGATTGCAGGGGTTAGTCCGCGAAGTCCCCAGCATGGTACCGCCATATCGGTCCCAGGTGCGGACTATATCCTGATTGAGTGGCCAGGCGTTCGCCTCCAGAAGCCCCTGCCACCCGTCCTTGATGCCGATAACCTCGTAGCGCAGCCTCCTTTCCCGCTGTAGTCTTTCGTCCAGAGCCGTTTTAACCACCCATTTTATGGCCGGGTTGATTCCGGCACAGTCACCGCCGCCGCTGAGGATACCAATCCGCATCACATTCATCTTTTTACCCCCGTTTACTAATCTATCTGGTAGCGATGCCCAAATATCAAGTCAGGTCACGCCATCAATCATTCACCGGTGCGAATACAATACTAAAATAGCCAATGAATGAAGTGATACCCTATATTATATCATCCATTCCAGCTTCTCCAACCTATTTCCCCTTCGGGTCCAACCGCTCTCTGAACCATTAATATGCGTCCGGCCCCTAGTACCAACTGACCAGCCGACGAGCCACACCTATCCTTCCGACTGCCCCATAACTAACATGGCTGATTAGTGTTTAGCAACCGTAGTTGTAATAATGGTCGCACCCCTTGGTGGCCCGTCGAGAGGACTAGTGACCATACGAACCGGTCACTTACCGATGTTTCTTTCAGCACTAACTGAACGAATGCTGTGCCAGTCTAGAAAAGTATGAATCTAAAGTCTGTGTGACACTATTGTAAGGAGGGATCCGATACTGATCCAATCTATGGTATGCCGACTCCCGGATTCAGTATGTTATTGGGGTCGAAAAGCGTCTTTATGCCCCGCATCAGTCTCCAGCCCGTATCGTCTGGGTATAGGTCCAGGTCAGGGATCCTGATTACGCCAACGCCGTGCTCGCCGGTAATCACTCCCCCCAGCTTAATGGCCTCCTGATAAATTTCTCGCTTGATCTGCTTCACCAGACCCATATCTTTTATTTTATCCAGGATATGGGGATGGATATTGCCATCGCCCACGTGTCCATAGGTAGGGATTTCGGTGCCATATTTCTTAGCAATCTCATCTATCTTATCCAGGAGAACGCCGACTCTCGCCGGAGGCACCGTCACATCCATGATATCGGCATACCGGTCTTTCATTGAGGAGTAAAGCTCGCTCCTGATCTTGAGTATATTGGCCTGCTCTTCCCGGCGCTCCGCCATCAAAATGTCCACAGCGTTCATTCGCTCGCAAACGGCACTGGTCTTCTCACCCTGCCCGTATACCTCTTCGGCATTATCACCGGTGAGGATGATCATTAAGAAGCTATTACCCTTAGTGGCGGGCCATTTCAAACCCAGGTATCGGGCGGAGGTCTCGATTACGTTACGTTCAAAATACTCTGCGGCTAGGGGAACTACCCCGCTTTGCAGTATCTTGGGAACACTGTCTATAGCATCATGGCGGTTATCATATGACACGATCAGCGTGGCACTCGCGGCCGACTTGGGATAGAGCCGGAAGATTACTTTGGTGATCACCCCCAGAATTCCCTCGCTATGTATCATAAGATTCATCAAATCCAGGCCCTGATTGTTCTTGAGCAGCTTTCCCCCCAGATTGAGTATCTCCCCGGTCGGGAGGACCACCTCAAGGCCTTTCACATAGTTCCGTATGACCCCCCACTTCACCGCCCTGGTGCCGCCCGCGTTGCAGGCGACCATGCCCCCGGCTTGGGCTCCCTCGTCACCGGGATGGGGGGGAAAGAATAGACCGACGCCATCCGCCGCTTCCAGTATGGTCGCCAGCGTGACGCCCGCCTGGACTACTATCATCAGGTTTTCCTTGTCTATTTCTTCAACCTTGTCGAGCCTTTCCAGAGAAAGGACTATGCCGTCTTGGGTCGGCACGGCGCCGCCGCATAGGCCAGTGCCGCCGCCACGAATGAACACCGGCGTCTTTTCGGTATTAGCCAGTTTCAGGATTTCCGAGATTTCCTGGGAACTAGCGGGCTTGACCAGCACTACCTTGTCTGCCGGTCGGGGCCTGACCGCCAGGGCCGTCTCGTCAACCAGGTAGCGCTCCATCTGTCCTCGTTCGGTAATCACCCAGTCATCGCCCACAATCTGGCGCAACCCTGCTACGTATATCATTGATTCTTTCCTCTAATCCTGTTGATGAGTTTGGGAACCACCTCGTAGAGGTCACCGATAACTCCGTAGTCGGCTATCTTGAATATCGGTGCCGACGGATCCGTATTGATGGCAACAATAACATCGGAAAAGCGCATACCGGCCAGGTGTTGGGGACTTCCCGAAATACCGCAGGCGATGTACACCTTAGGTTTAACGGTATGGCCGCTGAATCCAACCTGGTGCTCTTTGCCGATCCACTTGTCATCTACCAGCGGGCGGCTGGAACCGACAGCGCCGCCCAGAAGATCAGCCAGCTCGGCTAGTAGCTCGAAGTCAGTGGCCTTTTTCAGACCTCTTCCGCCTGAGACGATTATCTCAGACTCCACGATGTTGCCTTCCCCCGACTTTTCTCTGTGTACGATGGATAGTAAGGACGGCACAATCTCCGGTTTCCGATCGACTATTTCCCCTGTCCGGTTGGTATCCCGTCTATTGCTCTGCATTACCTTGTACCTGACGGTTGCCATCTGCGGCCTGGTCTTGGTCTTAATCTGCGCCAGGATGCTGCCGCTGAATGCCGGACGTATCTGGATCAAGTTACCTTGCTCATCCACGTCAAGCCCGGTACAATCGGCGGTAAGGCCGGTGTCAAGGGCGGCGGCTATCCTGGGACCTAACGAGCGCCCCAGGTGCGTAGCGCCCAGAAGAAATATCTTCGGCTTGACTTCTTTTATCAGCTTCACAATATTGTGTTTGTAGTTCAGGAGATCGAAATGCTTCAAGACCGGATGGTCGAACACCCACACTGTCTCGGCACCGTAGTAGATAAGCTCCCTGGTAGCCTCCTCCACCTGTCCACCCAGGAGAACGCTGTACAGAGGCACCCCCAACCTATCGGCAAGCTCTTTACCCTTCCCCAGCAGTTCGAAGGAAACGTGATGGATTTGGCTCTCGCTTTGCTCGGCGAAAACCATAACGCCGGTATGGTCTTTCACACCCTCAACCCTCCCATCTCCTCCAGGGCGCTCACGATTTCGACTACCGCGGCGTCAACCCGGTCGCGGAAGACCTTGCCCCTTCGTCCCTCTTCAGTTGGTATGCTAACCTTATCGACACGGGTGGGTGAGCCACGCACCCCAAACTTACTCTTGTCGGCGACGGTGGATAGCTCCTCGGCACCCCATGTTGTGATTCTAGCGTCTCTCGCCTTTATCTTATCACGAAAGCTGGGGAGCCTGGGGGTATTAACGTCTTTGGTCACTGTAATCAGCACCGGGAACCCAGATTCTATAGTGTAAGTGTCGCCTTCCATGTCGCAGACAACCGTCAATTTTGCCCCGACTTCTCTTATCTCCGAGACATAAGCCACGTGTGGTATCCCCAGCCATTCCGCAATTTCCGGGCCTACCTGACCGGTGTCTCCGTCAACAGTCTTTTCCCCACAGATAATCAGGTCAAAGTCGCCATATTTCCGAATGGCGCTGGCAATACAGTATGACGTGGCCAGCGTATCTGCCCCGGCGAATTGTCTATCCGTGAGGAGAAGGGCACTATCGGCGCCTCTGGCCAAGGCGTCCCGCAGGGATGATTCGGCCCGTTCCGGCCCCATGCTTACGGCGACGATATGGCCACCCAGTTTTTGCTTTATCTGAACTGCGGCCTCTAGAGCGTAGAGGTCGAAGGGGTTAATCTCTGCCTCTGCGGAGCTCCGATCCACTATTCCTCGATCGGTATCGAATTTGACCTGAGCCATATCAGGTACTTGCTTTATAGGCACAACAACGCGCAAATGCTGTTACCTCCGGACGAAGCGGTTGCATCATTATTACCAATACTACAAGAGGGATTTCCGTTCTCCTTGACCGACCCGCAACGCGAAGAAGGCGGAGCCACTCTGCTATTTCCGGTTGATGGCTCCACACCTGTTGGACCATAAGAAGTGCTTGGCCTGCCCTGCCGGCTTAGTATTCTGTGGCAAGTATACGGTTAATTATGAAGTTATTCAACTGAGGTCAAGGAGACAGCCTGTCAGTACTGGGGCGTGTTGGCCTGACAGCAACAGCCGCCAACGCGGACGCTGTTGCATTCGGAGACTAGACCTAACAGGAGGATGCTTTAGAGGTGATCACCGGTGACATGGCTCAGCCTGACTTTCCTATCATCTTGCGACGTTTCGCTCAACAATTTGACGATTAGTGCAGTAACGTCATGAGAAGTCAATGATACCCTGTCGGCCAACTA
>CAZXVG010000086.1:0-5470 GCA_964644205.1 uncultured Dehalococcoidales bacterium
GCGGTTTCCTAAACCGCGTGTCGCGCGTTCGAGTCGCGCCAGGGGTACTTCCATTCCGGATGCTACTTGAGCGAGCACACCGCGCCGCCCAGGCGCCGGGAGGCAATCTCCAGGAGCTTGGCCTTTCCCTCCGCTGACAGACCGAAGTTGTCGATTTGCTCCTTAAGCACCTCCAGGCTGCCGTGGCCGCCCAGGTATCCGTTGATGCGCGCCGCCGCCGTAGAAGCCACCAGGTCTATCGTCTCGGGGTAGATGGCGCTCATGTCCCTTATCAGCTCCGGCACCTGGCGCAGGTAGTATTTCTGGTGGTAGTCCTCGGCGAGATAGAACTCGGTGGCCGGGATAATCTCGGTGTATATCTCGCCTCCCACGGCGTCCTGCTCGCGCTGTTTCGTCTCCTCTGCCAGCCGCCGCTGCTCCTCGTTGTGGTAGAAGACTATCGAGGCATACTGCTGTGACACCGGGGGGTAGTTAGGGCTGTGGCTTGCCCAGAAGACGTCCAGAAGCTGCTGGTAGCTGATTTGCGTAGGGTCATACTCAACGCGCACCGTCTCCGAGTGGTCTCCGAGGCTGTAGTAGGTCGGGTTCTCTTTCGTCCCGCCCGCATAGCCTACCCGGGTGCTGATAACCCCGTCGAGACTCCCGAACCGGGAGTCGGCCCCCCAGAATCAGCCCAGGGCGAAGGTGGCTATTTCCGTCTCGGCGGGCCGGTTAGCGTCGATGGGTGGAATCATCACGCCGTCGCCTCCCGAAAATCCATTGCTTTGGCGGCTGCATCCGGCCAGCAGCGCCACCGATAGCCCCAGCACGGCCAGCCGCAGGTGTCTCCCGGTTTTCATTAGGCTCACTTCCCTTATTCTGCCGTAGTCGGCTAATATAATTATAACCCGGACCTAAGGCTGCGCCAAAGAAAAAACCTCCCTGGCCTGGAATATCCCAAAGAAAGCAGGAATACCTGGCGAGGAAGGTTGTGTGCTGAGACAGACTCTACGAAATCAGGTTAGGGACCAGATTTAGCGATAACCACACCCCGTAGCCGATGAGCCCCGCGGCGATGGCGCTTATTATGGGGACCACCAGCTTGGGCCGGGCCAGCACGGGGGGGGACATGTCGCCACCGGCGCTGTGGACTTCGTGAGCAAGGCGCTTACGCATCTGCTCCTTGAACTCGGATGAAGGGGCTACCGGTTGGTATGCCTCTTTAAGCATTCTTTTGATGCCGTCGTCGCTATTAAAATCAGTCATGAACTTTCACCTATTTTCAGACTCACCTGTTATTTTGGTCGTTTTTGACCGCCGTTATCCCTCATTTTGGTTTTTGGGCGGTGAGTTCACTGCGCAGCTCTCTTCGAGCCCGCGTCAGCAGGCCCTCCACCGATTTTGACGACCGGTCCATGACCTGGCATATCTCGGCAACCGGCATTTCCTCGACGTATTTGAGCAGGAGAACCTGTTTGTAGTGCAGGGGCAGGCAGGAGAGGGCTTGTTGGATTGACTTACTTGTCTCCTCGGATTCCACCGTCCCATCGGTCTCCGCTTCAGAGACCTGATTCTCCAGGGGGTCGGCTCGATGCTTGCCCTCCCGCTTCCGCCGGCGGTAGAAGTCGGCGACCTTCCTATTGGCGATGCTGTAGAGCCAGGTATAGACCTTACTCTGACCACGGAACCGGTGGGCTGATTTGAAGGCTGCCAGAAAGGTCTCCTGGGCGATATCCTGAGCTACATCCCGGTCCCCGTCTACCTGGTTAAAGACCAGCCGGTAAATACGGTCGAAATAGGCGTTACACAGCTCGACCACAGCCGCCGGTTCACGATTCCTGAGCTTGTCGACAAGCTCCTTATCATTAACGGCCACGGCCGAGCCCGAAATGTCTGTTCCGTCCACGTTTACCGCCCCCTGCTGAGGCTCACACAGCTAAACTCACTAAACAACACATATAATAACACAACCCGTCAAAAAAGGAAAAATGCCTCTTCGGGAGCGCTGTGACGGCACCCTATCGGCCGGCTTTAGCGGGGGCTATGCGCTGCTAGCCGGTTACGGCGGTGTCGATTTGGTAGCCGCCGGACTCGATTATTGCCCGGACCTCGTCGTTGATACGGCCGTTCTGGTTGGTATCCGTGGCCATATCGAAGAGCAGTGCGGCCAGGCCGCTGACATAGGCACAGGCAAAGGAGGTGCCGGTCTTGTAACCGTAGCTGTTATCGGGAAGGGTGGAGTAGACGTTATAGCCGGGGGCGAGCACATCCACCCAGTCGCCGCGGTTTGACAGTTGAACCAGGTTGTTGTCCTGGTTAACCGCCGACACGGAGAGACAGTTCTGGTAGTATGCCGGGTAGGCCGGAGCCTGGCTACTGCGGTTACCGGCGGCGGCTACCGTCAGGGCTCCCTGCTCCCAGGCATAGTCGAGGGCCTTTTCCAGTTCCGGCGAAGGCTCGGCGAACTCGATGCTTATGTTGATAACACTGGCGCCGTTGTCCACTGCCCAGATGATGCCCTGGGCTAGAGCCGAGGACTGGCAGCTGCCAATGTCATCGGCCACCTTGACGTTCAGCAGCAGGCAGCCGGGCGCCAGTCCGCTGACCCCCACGGCATCGTCCGCAGCGCCGATGATGCCGGCTACGTGGGTCCCGTGTCCGTGAATATCGCTCGGGGCAGGGCTGTCGGTGAGGTTGATTTCGCCGATTACCTTACCGCTGAGCTCCTGGTGACTGCCATCAATGCCGGTATCAAGAACGGCGACTATCGTCTGGCTGTTTCCAGTGGTGACCTGCCGCAGGCTGGCCAGGTTGGCATCGCCTAATATCGGCTGCTCCCTGGTAGGCGTCTCGCTAACGGCTATGGTCTGGCTCTGGTCTGCCGGGCTGGCCGGCGTTTCACCGACGTCAAGGCTCGGCCGGCCCTCTGCTGGTTCCGGGGGCATCTCCGCCTCGCCATCGAGGCAAGCTGAGGCCGATGCCACCAGGGCGCTAGCGGGCGCGTTGTCGGCGGCCTTGGCCAGGGCACTCTCGGTATCCGGAAGCATCAGCGCCCAGATAGCAACCGCAACGAACAGCATAATCAGGAGATTGCGTCTTCTCATACGAACTAATTGTCGCCTAAGCTCAGCCTGAGGAGAATCGCCCATTGGGGGCAAAAAAGGCCCAAATTTGTATTACGGCTTTAGAGCTAGTACTTTTGAGGGATTTTTACCCGTCTGACGACTAAATAACTAGAGAGTGCGAGACCACAGGACATACTTTAGTAGTATCTTAATGAAATCTTTATGGGTATTTAGTGCTCTCACGGCTAGAATTGTAAGAAGCATTGACTCAGGTAAAAGACCTGAGGGAAAGACTGACAAAGCGAGGTAACAACCAATTATGAAGAGATTATTCGCCTCCCTGCTCACGGTGATGATGCTGACAGCGTCCCTGGTGGCCCCTTTCACGGGGGGAACAGCCAGGGTTCTTGCTTATTCCGATGGGGCGCTTACCCAGAGGTTCGCCGCCACCGGAAACTACGGGATTGTCGCTGCCGGGGTTGGCCTTGACGGAGGGAATCAGGGTGATATCAGCCTTGATGTTCCCGGCGGGAATATCGTCCAGGCCTATCTCTACTGGGCGGGCTACGACGGTAAATCGAAGCCGGATAGTCTGAACTCGGCACGGCTTTCCGTTGACGGCTCCTCAAAAAGTGGAAAGGCCGATGCCATTGACTACGGGGTGAGTGATTGGGAGAGCGGGCATCACTTCAGCTTTGTAGCCGATGTTACCTCGCTGGTGAAAACTGGAGACCACGACTATACCGTCTCCGGCAACGCGCTTAAATTTGACGAGCCGTACGGCGCCGGTCTGATGGTAGTCTATGAGGACGGGAGCCTTCCCGTCTCTTACGTCAGTATTAACGACGGTTTGGACTCCTTCTGCTGCACCTTTAAGACGGCTCAAGAGTCCGATAGCGAGGTCACCTACTTCGACTTTGCCTCTGGTATCGAGAAGCGCAGCGCCGATATCGCCATGTTTGTTGCCGGTATCACGCCCCCCGACCCCGAGCCGGAAGAACCGGAACTGGGCGTTAGGCCGAACGCTGTCTGGTACCAGACGGGTGACGCCGCCAAACCCGGTAACCTGATTGACGCCGACGGCACCGAGCTTGACGGCGGGCCGCCGGCCCCTTATCCCCTGGGCAGCTCCGACGGGCAGCTGTGGGATACCTACGATAATTCGGTGGCTGTCCCTGGGGGGGATAGCTGGTTGGGTCTACAGGTCGAGTCGGTCTCCGATGGGGAGGGGTTGTGCTGTCACGGCCTGTTCGTGGCCGCCGGGATGGTCATTCCTACCGGCGACGTCGCCGGTAGCGTCACTACCGATAAGGACGACTATTCTTCAGGAGAGACGGTTCACGTCACCGGTACCGGCTTTACGGCGGGTAGCGAGCTTACCATTAAGATTATTCGCCCCGACGACTCCGTGGTTACCGGCGACGGCTCTTTCGCTCCCTGGCCCACGGCCTATGATAGCGTTACCGCCGACGGCGATGGCAACTTCCAGTACAATTACGTCCTGGACGGTATCGACGGTGAGTACCTGCTTCAGGTGCTGGCAGGCCCCTGGGATGAAGACCCGGACACCATGCTGGCCACCACCACCTTCACCGACAGCGGCGATATAATCTCAGCAACATTAACCTACGACGGAACTACCTACCCGCCGGGCGCACTGACCGTGCCCCCCGGGGCCACTATTGAGGTTTCGCTTACGGTAAGGCTAACCGGTGATACCAACTGGAGGTCCACCGGCTGGCAGATAGGCGATGGGTATGGAGCGACATCTGGTTGTAATAATGCTCCTGATTACACCTCGTCTGGTACCTATTCCGAGACCTTTAATATCACCGCGCCCAGCGCGCCGGGAACATATGATGTCCGCTTATGGGCTTACAGTAATAATAATTGTCATGGTGAGATTGCTTCGATAATGCTGGCTGACGCGGCTACCGTTCAGGCCCCGCTGACCATAGCCTCGGTAACCCTGGACGGCGGTTCGAGCGTTACGGTGGCCCCTGGTGCCGAAATCACGGCTGAGGTTACGGTAGAGATAACCGGCGGCAGCAGCTGGGGCTCCACTAGCTGGCTAATCGGGGGTGGTTATGGGGGATACACCTGTGTAGACACCCCCGATTACACAGGGGAAGGCTCCTATACGGAATCCTTTACCATTACGGCCCCCTCCGAGACAGGCACCTATGATGCCCGCTTCCGGGCTTACGCTAACGATGGGTGCGGCTGGGGCGAGTATTATGTCGATACCACACTGAATAGCTCGGTTACCGTTCAATCAGAACCGCCGGTGCCTAACCCGGAGCTGGGGGCTACCTGCGGCCTTGATATCGTGCTGGTCATGGACGAATCGGCCAGTATTGATAACGCTGAGTTCAACCTGATGAAAGCTGCCTTCGTAGACTTCGTCAACGCCCTCCTCCCCAGCA
>CAZXVG010000087.1:0-5444 GCA_964644205.1 uncultured Dehalococcoidales bacterium
TAACGTCCCCCCAGCCCATGCCACCCCGGGAGATGACCACCACCAGCAGGGAGATACCGAAGCCGACGGCGGCGCCGATACCCGCCTGGGCGATTCCCGGGGGTAGGGAAACGAGGCTGCCTCCCAGCGCAAAGATAGTGAGGCTCCCCGAAAGGAAGATGCTGAGGAGAACGGCGACAATCATCGCCGGGTAGATAACCTTATTGAGGATGAGGCCATGCTCCCAGTCGATAACCAGAATCAAGATGAACAGGCAGCAGTAGTAGACGATAATGCCCAGCCCGGCGCTGAGGCCGTAGTGCCAGTAGAGCAGCGGGAACAGGGCCCCAAAGCCGATTTCCATGCCCAGCAGGCGCCGCGGGATGGGCGCCCGGCAGTAACGGCAGCGCCCGCGCAGCCTCAGGTAGCTGAAAACGGGAATCAGGTCTTTAGCCGCCAGGCGGCGCTCACAGGCGGGGCAGTGGGAGGGGGGAGAGAGCAGCGACTCTTTACGGGGCAGGCGGTCGATACAGACGTTAAGGAAACTGGCGATAGCCATCCCCAGTATGGTGAATATGGCAATCAGGAGACCTTCCATATTAACCTCTATTTTGGCGGCTTTTTCGGGTCTAGTCAATAGTACGATAGCCAGTTATTGATTTTTGACAACTGACACCTTATACTTTGCTCACAAGCCCCAAATCGGCGGAGGTGGACATAGTGCAAGGCAGCGAACCCCAAAAGTCAGCAGACACCCTCCCCGGCCTGGCCGGCGACGAGAGGGCCACCAAGCTGGTTACGGAGATGCTGGCGGGGAAGGTGAGCGATATCAGCCCCGCTTTCGATTTCACCAGCGAAGTGGGCTTCACCTATCCCTTCCTCGAAAAGACGCTGGAGGTCAAGGGGCAGGAAGCCGTATCCATACTGGAGTCCCTGGCCAGTCAGGGCATTCTGGAGAAGGAGTTCTTCGACCGCTTCCTCCTCTGCCCTCAGTGCCGGTCGGCAAACCTGAGACCGAGCACCCACTGCCCCAAATGCGGCTCCGGCAACATCGCGCGCGGCCGGATTCTGGAACACCTTGTCTGCGGCTACGTCGGACTGGAAGACGAGTTCATCGCCCAGGGCAGACTGGTATGTCCCAAGTGTAAAGCGGAGCTGAGAAGGGTCGAGAGCGACTACCGCAGCCTGGGTATGATGCGCAAGTGCCACGTCTGCGGTGATATCTTCCAGATACCGGTAATAAAGTGGCGCTGTCTGAAGTGCTCCTCGGTTACCGCTGAGGATAAGATAGCCGAGGTAAACATCTACGCTTACAGCCTTAATGAAGACAAGAGAGGCTGGCTGGAGTTCGAGCTTAAGCCCAAAGCCCAGCTCGTCGAGTTTCTGCGAGAGCGCGGCTATGAGGTCACCGAGAACGCCGTCAAGAAGGGCCGCTCCAGCGCCGAGCACACCATCGATATCCTGGCCACCCGGGATAACGGCATCATCACCCACCACATCGCCTTCGGAATCAAGCTCGCCGGCGATACCGTCTCCCTGCGCGACGTGTTCGAGTTCGACGACAAGGCCTACGACATCGGCATCCACGAGAAGGTGCTGCTGGTTGACCCGCCGCTGGACAGGGAAGCCGAGCTGTTCGCCGGTCACCAGGGAATTAGGGTGCTGCATCTCAAGGACCTGGCGGTGGCACTGGCCGGAGCTACCCGGCAGCCGGAGGCAGCCGTAGAGCCGGAGGCGTTCCGGTTCAGCTCCAGGTCGCGGCTTCTGGAATACCTGAGGCGGCAGGGCTACCAGGTAGCCGCGAACGCCACCATTAGAGGCCGCTCCGGTGCCGAGCACAATATCGACATCTTAGCTACCAGGGACGACGGCATCGTCGGTCACCGGATTGCCATCGGCATGGAGGTAAGCGATAAGCCGATAGAGCTGGACAAGATATTCGACTTTGACGACAAGGCCTATGACATCGGCATTCAGCACAAGGTGTTCATCGCCTCCCCCGGACTCAGCCGGGAGGCCAGGCAGTTCACAGAGCGGCAGCGCATCAGGGTCTTCGAGGTCGAGAAACCGGAGGCAGCCGGTTAGGAGCTAACCCCGGTTACCAGCGCTTTAAGGGGGCACCCGCCCCCCTTACCTTTTTCCCCACTCCGGCGGCCGGCATGATACTAACAGGGGACGTCACCCATCCTCCAATCACCCTCCCCCCTTCGTAAGCGCGCTAAAGCGACGCCGAGCAGGCACCAAATCATACTATCTTGCTATGCCTAATGCGTGATTGACTCTCACTTTAGCTATGCTAAACTAGACTTACATGACCATAAATTACCTAAACTTCATCAAAAAATATCTAGGAAAGGAGGTAGGCTGTAAATGATGAAGACCATGACGAGAAGGTTTCGCTACGGGGGGTTGAGGTTCACCAGACGCCTCCGCCACGGACAGAAGGGTTTCACCCTGATTGAGCTCTTGGTGGTGGTCGCCATCCTGGGTGTGCTGGCGGCAGTGGCTATCCCCAATATCGCCAGCTTCATGAACAAGGGAACCGAGGAGGCCGCGGCCACCGAGCTGGCCAACGTCCAGACAGCGGTCGTCGCCCTGATGGCCGACGCCGGTGCTACACAGTTAGCCGCCGACTACACGGACATTCAGACCGGTACTCAGGTTGCTGGCGTAACAGCCGGAAGCAACACCCTAGACGACTACATACTCGGCTGCGACGGCACGGCCACCTGGACTCTTACACAGGCCTACGACATCGCACAGGACGGCGCAGTCACGGTAGCTAGCGGCGGAGAATAGCAGCCCAGTTTGAGAAGTAGCACACCAGGCTTGATTTAGAGACATCACATAAAGAGTGAAGCCAACTCTTGGGGAGAGCTTACCGGTAGATTAATTACCTCCAGTCTGCCGGTGAGCTTTTCTGTATTCTCACCATGCACCACGCAAGACGACGGCTGAAGGCGGGCTTGCCGCTGGCAAGACACTAACCGGCTGGATTCAGGAAAAGCTAAGAGGGGCGCTTGGGCCCCTCTTTCGTTAAGGACGTAAAGTTACCTGTTCGGGAGAGCTATCTCAGGACGCCGGCACGTAGGGTTGCCGGGAAGCCTTCGGCCCTGCCCCGCCGACCAGCTTTTCCACCTCCTGGCGGTCGGCGCAGAAGTTGAACAGCGACTCGCGGCTGATGACTTGCCGGCGGTAGAGGTCAACCAGGGACTCGTCGAGGGAGAGCATACCGATTGCCCGGTGGGTGCGGATGACATTTGGTATCTGATAGATTTTCCCCTCGCGGATAAGGTTCCGGACCGCCGGGTTAGCCAGCAGAATCTCGACGGCGGCAATTCTCCCCGAGCCGTTCGCCCTGGGGACGAGCGTCTGAAAGAGCACCGCTATCAGCAGGGAGGCCAGCCGCGTCTGAGCCAGGTTACGTTCGTGGGGTGGGAAGAGGTCGATTACCCTCTCCACTGCCTGGCTGGCGCTGGGGGCATGGCCGGTGGTTAGTATCAGGTGCCCGGTCTCAGCGATGGAGAGCACCGCCGCCGCGGTATCCAGGTCTCTCATCTCACCCACCAGAATCACATCCGGGTCCTGGCGCAGCACCCGTCTCAGCGCCTCGGGGAAGGACAGGGTATCACTGCCCAGCTGGCGCTGGGTTATGGCGCATTTTATGCTGGGATGGACATACTCGATAGGGTCTTCGATGGTAACCACGTGGCGGCTTTCATTCTCGTTCAGGTGCCGTATCATGGCCGCCTGAGAGGTCGATTTACCGCTGCCGGTAGGCCCGGTAACTATTATCAGACCCCTCTGGTTCAGGGCGAGCTCCTTATAGATCCCGGGCAGCTCCAGCCCGTCTATGGTCGGGATTTCTACGGGCAGGAGACGCACCGCCAGGCTGATAGCCCCCCGCTGCTGCGCCGCATTGCAACGCAGATGCCCCACACCCTCCAGGGTATAGTTGAAATCGAGCTCCAGATGGTGATGAAAGCTCTCCCGCTGCTCCGGGGTGGTTATCTGAAGGAAGGCCTGACTTATCTGGCTGGCGTTAAGCGACGTGGAGCCGTCGACCGCCTCCAGGGAGCCGTTGACCCGCAGCAGGGGCGGGCTCCCGACCACCATGTGTAAGTCCGATGCCCCGCTCGACGCTGCCTTGCGCAGCAGCAAAAAAATATCCATAACCTCACCCCCCTCGTTACTATGGTATCAGGATAAACTGGAAGTTATAGCCCTTGATTATATCCTCCTCCGGTTCGCCCTCTCCATCCTCGGTCTCCAGGAGAATAATCTCTTCATAAGCCGTTATCGACGAAATAACAACCCGAGAGAACCGGCCGCTGGACCGTAAATCCTTGGCATACTGGAAGATGGCCTCTATGTCCTGACTCTCCCCGACCAGTGCCACCCGGTCAACGATATGGTCGATACTGGCTTCGGTGATTGGCGAGGCGTAGTCAAATATGGCGTCACCACCGTAGATTAAAGCCACCTCTTCCGGCGTCAGGTGCACGATTTGAATCAGGTCCTGGTCGATCTGGTTACGCACCTGGAACATGTTGTCATACATGCCATTGAAGACGCTGGCCCTAGCGGCTATTGGCTCAATGAGCGGCTCAATCTCGGCAAGCTCATCCTTAAGTTCCCCTATTGCCGCCTGCTGCTGGGGAACCTGGAACTGAATCAGCTCCAGCTGGGAACGGGCCAGCTCATTACGCGCCCCGGCGTCACCTACCATATTGTACAGATAGAAGACCGCCCCGATGCCCAGCACGATAATAATGGGCAGCAGGATGCTAATCGGTGACAGCTTCTTCTTAGGCTTCTCCGCCTGCGGCAGGGCGTTGAAATTCACGATGGAGAAGTTTGCCTTTTCCTTATCCAGAGGCAGCTGCTTGAGAACCAGCCCGATATTGACCATGAACTGACTGGCATCGAAGCCCTCAAACGGCTCCATGGGGAACGGCAGCGCCGAGACAGGATAGCCGATCGAACCGCCCAGCTCCTGCCAGGCCTCGGACGCCGCCACCAGGTCTCCGGAGACAAAGACGGGTACGGTCTCCGCCAGCGGTTTATCGCTGTGGCTGGAATTATAGAAGGTGATAGTCCGCCCCACCTCCTCGATGATGGACGGCAGCCGCTCCGTCAGGGACTGGCCCTCACCGGGCACGGAAAGGCTGCGAATTACCTGGGGCACCCTGTCCACCATAACCGCAATGTCGAGGCTGGCCGAACGGACGTCAACAACCACCGCCTCGGGGGCATCCACGGTGCGGCACAGGGCCAGCGGGGCCAAATCCAGAGAGCTTACCCTCAGACCCGCCTTCTGCAGTGTCCGGAGCAAGGCATCGGTGGTGTTTCGGGGAAAGGCCGCCAGGAAAAGCCGGGTCTCCCCGGCCGCGGCGGGAAGGGTCTGGTAGGATAGGTAGACCTGGTCGATGGGCACGGGTACCACCCGACTCGCCTCCTGCTCT
>CAZXVG010000088.1:0-5403 GCA_964644205.1 uncultured Dehalococcoidales bacterium
TTTAGCAAAGGGAGAGGCCCAGCCCCCCCCGCCAAATAGAGGTCTCTGGTTTCCCCCTTTGTAAAGGGGGATTAAGGGGGATTGGCCTTCTTGACAGTAGGTAGGCGGCTCGGCTTATAATAGGCTGACCTTTGGTTTGAGTGGGGTGGTCTGTAGTGTTGATAAATGTCTCCGGGCTCCTTAAGTCGTCCCTGGGTTCCAAGCGGAGCTACCGGATAAACGATACCGCCAGTATTTCTGGCGGGGACAGTCTGGTTCAGGGTGAGGTGTGGCTAACGCGCACCGACCGGGGCATCCTGGTTAAGGCCAGGCTGAATACCGAGGTCGAGGTTACCTGTAGCCGTTGCTTGAGTCCCTTCGGCTACCCCCTTGAGCTCAGTTTTGAAGAGGAGTATTTCCCGGCCGTGGACGTGGTTAGCGGCCGGTCGTTACCCCTGCCCGATGAGCCGGGGTGTTTTGTGATTAACGAGAGCCATGTTCTTGACCTGACCGAGGCGGTGCGTCAGTACGCCCTGCTGGCTATCCCCATGAAGCCGCTGTGCCGCGAGGGGTGTGCCGGGTTATGTCCCACCTGCGGGCGAAACCTTAACCAGGGGCCCTGCGACTGTCCGCCCCAGGTCCTCGACCCGCGCCTGTCAGGGCTCAGGAAGCTGCTTTCGACCAATGACGGTTAGTTAACCGGAGGAAAGGAATAGTTATATGGGAGCTTTACCCAAGCGGAAGTATGCCCGGGCGCGTCAGGGCAAAAGGCGCAGCCACATCAGGCAGGCGACCTCGCCTCAGATTGAGGCCTGTCCCCAGTGTCACAACCCCAAACTACCGCACCACGTTTGCCCTACCTGTGGCACCTACGGTGGTCGGGAGGTCGTCGAGATTAAGAGCCCGAAGAAGAAAACTACTTAAGGGGGAGCTATTATATGCTGAGAACGGCTGTTTGTGACCTTTTCGGTATCGAGTATCCCATCATTCAGGGGGGCATGGCTCACGTGGCCACGGCGGAGCTGGTGGCTGCGGTGTCTAACGCTGGCGGTCTGGGCATTATCGGGGCCGGCGCCAGCGAGCCGGACTGGGTGCGGGAGCAGATACGCCGCACCCGGGAGATGACGGATAAGCCTTTCGGGGTGAATATCCTGCTCATATCTCCCTTCGCCAAGCAGGTAATCGAGCTGGTTCTGGAGGAGAAGGTGGCCGTGGTGACTACCGGGGCCGGTAACCCCGGGCCTTTCGTTCCCGCCTTCAAGGAGGCGGGGATAAAGGTGATGCCGGTGGTGGCCAGTGTTGCCCTGGCCCGTCGTTTGGAACGGGCCGGAGTCGATGCCTTTGTGGCTGAGGGGATGGAGTCGGGGGGAGAGATAGGTCAGATAACGACCATGGCCCTGGTGCCTCAGGTGGTGGACTGCGTTAAGGTGCCGGTGGTGGCGGCGGGCGGTTTCGCCGACGGGCGGGGTCTGGTGGCGGCGCTGGCGCTCGGCGCTCAGGGTGTCCAGATGGGGACGCGCTTTGTGTGCACCGAGGAGTGCATCGCGCATCCCGCCTACAAGCAGGCGATGGTGGATGCCAGCGACCGGGCCACCATCATCACCGGGCAGAGCACCGGCTACCCGATGCGCTCTCTGGAGAACAAACTGACGCGAGCCTTTCTGGAGAAGGAGAAAGAGGCCCTCTCCATGGAGGAGATTATGGAGTTTGGCGTCGGCAAGGTGCGTCTCGGCCTGATTGAGGGCGACCTGGAGTGGGGCACCCTGCTCGCCGGTCAGATTTGCGGTATGATAAAGGATATCAAGCCGGTCAAGGCTGTTATCGATGATATGATAGCCGGCGCTGAAGCCATAATCAGTCGGCTGGCGAAAAACACTGCGGGGGGTTAGTTAAAATCTAAGCCTATGAAGGTAGCCTATGTCTTTCCGGGACAGGGTGCTCAAAAGGTGGGCATGGGGTGCGACCTTTATAGTAGCTTCCCGGCGGCTAAAGCGGTCTTCACCCGGGCCGATGAGGCTCTGGGGTTTTCCCTCTCGCGGCTCTGCTTCGAGGGGCCGGAGGATGAGCTCCGCCAGACCATCAATGCCCAGCCGGCGCTGGTAGCCGCCAGCCTGGCCTGCCTTGAGGCGGTTCGTGAGATTAATGGCAGCGCCCTGCCGCCGCCGGCGTTCTTAGCCGGTCACAGCCTCGGTGAATACACGGCGCTGGCGGTAGCCGGGGTGGTCGATTTTGCCACCGTGGTCTACCTGGCCCGGGAGCGCGGGCGCCTGATGCACGAGGCGGGACTGTCCCGGCCCGGCGGCATGGCAGCCGTAATCGGGTTTGACGAGGCCCGGCTGGCTAGGGTATGTCGGGAGACCGATACCTGGCTGGCTAACGTTAACTGCCCCAGTCAACTGGTAATCAGCGGCACCCGGGAAGACCTGGCCCGGGCCTGCGAGCTGGCCAGAGACAGGGGGGCCAAGCGCACCGTTTCCCTATCGGTGAGTGCCGCCTTTCACACCCCGCTGATGCAGTCGGCGGTAGACGGTATGTCCCGGGTCCTGGAGTCCGTGACCTTTAACGACCCCCTTGTCCCCATCGTGGCCAACACCACCGCCGAGCCGATGACCACTGCCGCCGAGGTAAAGGCGGAGCTCCTGAGGCAGCTCTGTCAGGGTGTCCGCTGGCAGCATTCCGTGGAGTATATGATAGACAGCGGGGTTACCGCCTTTATCGAGATAGGCCCCGGCGAGGTGCTCAGTGGCCTCATCAGGCGGATAAACCCCGATGTCCGCACGGTGAATATCGGGGATGTCCCGGCAATTAGGGGTTATCGCGGTGTGCCGGGTTAGCAGTGCCTTACCGGGACGTATCTATGGTGAAGAGGCTGGTTATGACTGGGGAACGGCGTAGAGCCAGAATACTGGCCCTCCAGGTGCTCTACGAGGTTGACTCCGTGGGACATGAAGCGGAGGCGGCCCTGGAACACCGGCTGAGTGGAGAGTCACTACCCGAGGAAGGCGTTACCTTCGCTCGCGAGCTGATAGGCGGCGTTATCGAAAATAGGGCCGCTATCGACCAGAGTATCCAGCGCTTTGCTCCCGCCTGGCCGGTAGCGCAGATAAATACCGTTGACCGCAATATCCTGAGGCTGGCGATATTTGAGATTCTGTTCGCTAAGAAGGTGCCGGTCAAGGTGGCCATAAACGAGGCGGTGGAGCTGGCCAAGAGGTTCGGCGGTGATAATTCACCGAGGTTCGTTAACGGGGTTCTGGGCTCGGTTAGCGGTCTCCTCGTCGACGAGTGACCCCGGTCTAGCGCCGTAGTGGTTTCAGGAAGGAAGAGCAATGCCTACCATTTTTGAGCGGTTGAAAAGGGTGGTTGTGGAGCGGCTGGGGGTGGATGAAGACCAGGTGGTGCCCACCGCCGAGCTGGTTCGCGACCTGAATGCCGATTCTATCGAGCTTATTGAGCTGGTGATGTCCCTTGAGGAAGAGTTTAGCAGCCCGTCCCGCCAGGTCGAGATACCGGATGAGGACCTGGCCAAGATAGTAACTATTAAGGATGCGGTCAATTATCTCAGAGGGCTGGGTGTCGAGGATGATTAAGGCAGTGTTCTTTGACTGGCTGAATACCCTGGTTCATCCCGAGCCGGAGAGACACGAGATATATCTCAGGACGTACCGTAGGTTCGGCGTTGAGCTGGACGCGGGGAGGTTAATGAAGGGCATTCTGCTTGCCGAGACTAACCTTGCCGAGGGTAACCCCTTCCGCTGGGGAGAGTCGCCGGATGAGGAGCCTCACCTCCGCTATCAGGAGGTATTGCTGGCCGAGTCCGGGGTTAGGTTGGAGCGGGAGCGGCTTCGGGAGATTATCGGGTATCTTAACCAGTGGGGTGAGCAGGTATCCCTGGTGCTCTATAACGACGTGCTGCCGGCCTTAAGCCGCTTGAAGGAGCGCGGCCTTATCCTGGGGATGCTCACCAACATGCAGACAAGAAGGGCCTCCATCTACCGTGAGCTGGGGCTGGAGCCCTACCTCGATATCGTGGTTACCTCGGAGGAGGCGGGGGCTACCAAGCCCCAGCCGCCCATCTTCCGGCTGGCGCTAAGGCGGGCGGGGGTGGCGGCTCAAGAGGCGGTCTACGTAGGCGACCAGTACGGCACGGATGTCGTCGGGGCCAGGGGGGTGGGTATCGAGCCGATACTTATCGACCGCTACGATTTAGAGCCCGAGACCGTCGACTGCCAGCGTATTCGCAGCCTGGCTGAGTTAGACGGTTGCCTCTAGGTGCTTTCTCGGCTTCTCCCCGAGGTTAGCCAGAACCTCGGTCTGCTGCTCCAGCAGTTCGGGGTCGACCTTAATCTGTCTTACCTTTTCGTAGACCTTGCGGAAGTGGAAGCCCTGGGCCGCCAGGGTTAGGGCTATCCCGATGTACCGAGGGTATTTACGCAGGGTGGAGAAGACCATCTTCCAGTAGTGCAGCCGGGCCCTGTCCTTGATACCCAGGAAGATGGTGACCTCGAAGAGAGAGCGCAGTTTGGAAATCTGGAGCTTAAAGCCCCGCTTTATCTTTTCGTTGGGCTTATACTCTTTGAGGAAGGTGTGAATCCGCTCGTAGTACTGCTTGGGCGAATAGATTTCCTGAAGAACCTGCTTGTAGCCGTTAACCAGGATGTCGAGGCGCATCTTGGGGATGATGTTGGTGGAGCCGTCGGTGTTATCGCCGGTGCCGCCCTTCTGCAGGCGGTTCTCCTTCTCCAGGCGGCGCCACAGCTTGGTCTCGGCGGGGGCCATGAGCAGGCCCACCATGGCGGTAACGATGCCGCTTTTCTGGATGAAGCTAATCTGGTTGTTGAAGATGGTGACGGGGTCGTTATCAAAGCCGAGGATAAAGCCGCCCATTACCTCGAAGCCGTAGTTCTGCAGCTTCTTGACATCGGCGACTAAATCGCGGTTCTGGTTCTTGAATTTGTTGCACTCGACCAGGCTGGCCTCGTTGGTGGTCTCGATACCGACGAATACCCGGGTAAAGCCGACATCGCTCATCATCTGGCACAGCTCGTCATCATCGGCCATGTTAATCGAGGCTTCGGTGAGGAACTTAAAGGGGTGCCCCCGCTCTTTCTGCCACTCTAGCATGGCCGGCAGAATCTCCGCCTTCAGCTTCTTCTTGTTGCCGATGAAGTTATCGTCGACGATGAAGACGGTACCGCGGTAGCCGAGATTGTAGATGGCCTCCAGCTCGGCCAGCATCTGCTCTCTGGTCTTGGTGCGCGGCTTATGCCCGTCCATAACGACGATGTCGCAGAACTCGCAGTCGTAGGGACAACCGCGGCAGTACTGCACGGTAACCTGACTGTATTTGTCTATCGGCGCCAGGGAGTAGAGGGGGACCGGGGTCTTGGTGATGTCGGCCCGCTCCTCGGTCTGGTAAAGGTG
>CAZXVG010000089.1:0-5377 GCA_964644205.1 uncultured Dehalococcoidales bacterium
CCATGAATAGATTTAAGGGAGCTCATTACCTGCTTTGCTTGGCTCTGCTCCTTGGAGTGTTTGGCGGCTTGCTCGGAGGTCAGGTTGTCCTTGCTGCCCAGGGAAGCAGCCAGGCTTTCGTCTTGCCACCGCCGGCTCAGGAGGAACCGCCGTCTGAGGAGCCCGCTGCCGAGAGCCTGGAAATCTATTCCACCTACCCTGCCCTCCAGGATACCGCCGGCAAAAACTTTGAGTTTGAAATAACGCTGTTCTACCAGGGCAGCGAGCCCAAGACCTTTGACCTTAACCTGACATCGCCCGAGGGATGGACCGGGGTCTTTCTCGGGGGCTATCCCGAGACGGAGATATCGGCCTTTACCGTAGAGCCGGGCAGGAAGAGGGAGACCGTCACCCTTATCGTCGGCCCCATGTCGCAGCAGGCTGCCGCCGTGGCCGGTGAATATGTGTTTACCGTCGAGGCAGCCTCGGGCGACGTGTCGGATAGCACTGAAATCAAGGCGGTGGTTGTTACCGCACCCCCGGAATACCTTCTTTATCTGTCTACCGCTACGCTGGTCAGAGAGTTTAATATGCAACCCAACCAGGATAATCACGTGTCGCTGCAGCTGACGAACTCAGCTAGCGGCACGGTAGACAATATCATCTTCAGCGCGGAAGGCCCATCGGGTTGGGACATAACCTTCACCCCTGGCTCGCTGGCGACCCTGGAATCGGGGGTTACCCAGGAGATAGACCTGGTAATCAAACCGCCGGCCGGTACCGAGTCCGGCGATTACCCCGTCATTATTAGTGCCGTCGGGGACGAGGCTGAGATGTCCCGCGAGCTCAGGATAACCGTGGCTACCACCAGCATCTGGGGGCAGGCCGGTATCGGCATTGCCGTCGCCGTTATCGTTGCCCTGGCAATCTGGTTCCGGCGGGCCGGCCGGAGAGAAGAGGCCAAAGAGGCCGCCACTGCTACCGGCTCCGGCAACTGGTTTAAGCGGGCCGTAAGCCGCCTCAGGCGGGGCGGTAGTCGCTAGCGGGTTTTAAAAAGATGTCCATCGTAGAAACGAAAGACCTTACCAAAAAATACGGTAAAATTACCGCAGTTAACGGGTTAAATCTCCGCATCGAGGAGGGCGACATCTTCGGTTTTCTCGGCCCCAACGGCGCCGGGAAGACGACCACGATATTGATGCTGCTCGGGCTTACCGAGCCGACCTCGGGTACTGCCTTGGTGGCGGGTTACAACACGACCCGGGAGCCGCTCAAGGTTAAGCGCATCACCGGCTATGTCCCGGAAAATGTGGGCTTCTATGAGGATTTAACCGCCGCCCAGAACCTGATCTATACCGGGCGGCTCAATGGCCTCTCCGACAGGCTGGCCGATGAGAGGGCTCTCGAGGCGCTGGAGATCGTCGGCCTGCCGCGCGCCGCGGAACGGAATGTGTCCGAGTTCTCCCGGGGCATGAAGCAGCGTCTGGCGATTGCCGATATCCTGGTTAAGCAGCCCAAGATTGCCATCATGGATGAGCCCACCTCGGGGATAGACCCGGAAGGCATCGTCCAGGTGCTTGACCTGATAGCCAGGATAGCCAAGGAGACCAGGATGACCATCGTCATGTCCTCCCACCAGCTGTACCAGGTTCAGCGAATCTGTAACCGGGTGGGTATCCTGATGGAAGGGCACCTGGTGGCCGAGGGTCTCCTGGAAGAGCTGAGTAGAGAGGCCATGGGCGGTATCCAGTTCCGGATTGAGGTTAAACTGACCGAGGTCACCCAGACCATCGTTGAGGCCATTAAGCAGATTAAAGGGGTGCTCGGCGTGGAGCCGTTAGCGGGCGGGCTGATTATTAACTGCTCGGAAGACCTGAGACCCCAGATAGCCAAGAAGATTGTTGATACGGGCGGTCTCATGGTGGAGATGAAGATTCAGAGCTACGCTCTGGAGGATATATACCTGAAGTACTTTAGAGAGGGCTAGCATGCGTGGACTGGTAGCCATATTCGATAAGGAGCTCGCCGACTATCTCATAAGCTGGCGTGGTATCATACTCTTTGCCGTGGCCCTCCTGGTTACCGTAGTGGCCATCTACGGGCCGGCCGGTGCCCTGGTAAATATCAGGGAGCAGCTCGGCGAGCCGACCCAGTTCGGGCAAACCCAGTTTGTCTTCCTCACCCTCTTCACCACCTCTGGCGCAGGCTCGTACGCCTTCCTGTTCTTTATCACCATGTTTATCGTGCCTATAGTCGGTATCGTCCTCGGCTTTGATGCCATAAACCGGGAAAAGAACAGCGGGACGCTGAGCCGTCTCCTCTCCCAGCCCATCTACCGGGATACCGTTTTCAACGCCAAGTTTCTGGCCGGGACAGTGACCATGGCCATCATGCTGACCAGTGTCGTCCTTTTGGTGTCGGGTCTGGGGATGAGGGCCATCGGGGTGCCTCCCAGTTCGGAGGAGGCCTTGCGGCTGTTTCTATTTCTGGTGCTTACCACCCTCTACGGGTCTTTCTGGCTGGGTCTGTCCATGCTGTTCTCCGTCTTCTTCGAGCGGGTGGCTACCTCAGCCATGGCCTCAATAGCCATCTGGATATTCTTTCTCCTCTACACCCTCACCGGCTTCATTCCCACTGCGGTTGCCAATATGCGCGTGCCCCTTAGCGATACCTCTACCACCCAGGAGGTAATCAGGTATTACTCGATTCAGGTTGCCGCCGAACGCGTGTCGCCGATTTACCTATTTCAGGAGGCGATGTACGTCCTTTTGTCTCCCGGTACCAGAACGGCTACGGAGTACCTCCAGATTTACGCCTCGGGCGCCGAGTGGCAGCCCGGTTCTCTGCCGCTGAGTCAGACCATGATTACCATCTGGCCCCATCTGGTGACCTTTGTGGCTATCGCGGCGGTGTTCTTCGGTGTCTCCTACTACAAATTTACCCGCGAGGAGATCAGGTCTACCTAAGCGGGGCCGTAAGCCGGGTGCAGCCGCTATCGAGGGGTTAGATTTTCCCCCCCACCCCAGGTTTTTAGCTGGGCCATCCCGAGCCGCCGGCTCTCAGCGTCTTTAGGCTCATCCTGATAACCGTGTCTACTCCGCAAAGACAGGAAGGCTGCAGGCACAGAGCACCTACAGCCTTACTTCGGTCTCGAGGGCTTTCCCGTGTTGCGGGCGGCCGGTGTCCCCGAGAGCACTAACGAAGCGGAGTCTGTTGCGTTGGGTTAACCATCTTCGTCGATTGGGCTATGGCCTGTCTCCGGTGGCTGAAAAGCGGCCGGCGCAGGAAAGAGGGAACATCCAGTTCCTCTTCACTCTTCAGGCTCTTCAGGAACTGATTGACCTCGTCTTCCTGAGAACCCTCGGCCATTCCCATCTTGGAAGCAAACCCGGTGGCAATCAGGGTAATGCGGACATCGTTTTCCATGTCGGGGTCGTGGGCCACACCGAAGATAATGTTGGCCTCGGGGTCTACCGCCTCCTTGATTACCGCCGCAGCCTCATTGACCTCAAACAGGGTGAGGCTGTTGCCGCCGACGACGTTGAAGAGGACTCCCCTTGACCCGCCGACAGAGACGTCCAGCAGGGGGCTGGACAGGGCTTCCTTAGCCGCCTCTACGGCGCGACTCTTGCCCGAGGCGATACCGATGGACATCCAGGCAGGCCCGGCGTCCTTCATTATCGCCTTGACATCGGCAAAGTCGAGGTTAATCAGACCGGGTACGGTGATGACCTCGGAGATGGCCTGCACCCCGTGCCTCAGGACATCGTCAGCCAGCTTGAAGGCGCTGTCCACCTCCGTCTTCTGGTCACAGAGACCCAGCAGGCGGTCGTTGGGGATGATAATCAGGGTATCAACCTTGGTCAGCAGGTTGGTGATGCCCTCCTCGGCTACCTGACAGCGGCGGTTACCCTCGAAGACGAACGGCTTGGTAACCACGGCAATGGTCAGGGCACCGCTCTGTTTGGCTATCTCGGCGATAACCGGGGCCGAGCCGGTACCGGTGCCGCCGCCCATACCGCAGGTGATAAACACCATATCCGAACCAGAGACGATTTCCTTAATATCGTCACGGTTCTCCTCAGCCGATTTCTGTCCCAGGATGTAATCGCCGCCGACGCCTAATCCTTTGGTCAGCTTCTCCCCGAGCTGAACACGCGTCGGGGCCTCGGTAATGGCCAGGGCCTGGGCGTCAGTGTTCATGGCGATGAACTCTACCCCCCGGATCTCTTCCTGAACCATACGCGTTACCGCATTACAGCCGCCGCCGCCCAAACCGATAACCTTAATCTTGGCTGGGTTGGCTACAAAACTTGTTTTCGCCATCGCCTCCTCCTTTCTTTACCTTTCACAGGTTGGTTCCGCAGGCTAAGGCCAGCTAGCGGAACAGATTTCTAATTCGTGACATAAGACGGCGCAGGAGCCCACGGGATTTCCAGAGCTGCCGGCCTTCGTGTTTCATTCCCCAGAGCAGCAGGCCGACGCTGGTGGCGTGTGCCGGGTCGCGTAGAATGTCGCTGATGCCGGACATGGAGGTGGGTACCCCCACCCGTACCGGGAGTCGCAGTATGTCGCGCCCCAGGGCCTCGATACCGGCCAGGTTGGAGCTGCCTCCCGTCAGGACCAGCCCGGCGGGCACCAGCTCTTCGTACTCGGAGCGGGGCATCTCAAGCAGGATGAGCCTGACGATTTCTTCGACCCGAGCCCGGACGATATCACAGAGGTCCTGGTAGGAGACGCCGTGTCCGTCAGCGGATATGGCGCTTGAGGTTTCCGACTTGCTTTCGTAGACCGGCATGACGCTGCCGTACCTCTTTTTCATCTCCTCAGCCACTTCGAACGGCAGCCCCAGGCCGATGGCGATATCCCGGGTAAGCTGGTAGCCGGCTACGGGCAGAATCGCGGTGTGCCAGATGCTGCCCTCCTTGAAGATGGCGATGTCGGTGGTGCCGCCGCCGATGTCCGCCAGGATAACGCCGACCTGTTTTTCATCCGGGGTAAGAACGGCCTCACTGCTGGCCAGTGGCTCCAGAATCAGGTCTTCGATATCCAGGCCGATGCTGCGGATGCACTTTACCAGGTTCTGGACGGAGGTTACCGCTGCCGTAATGATGTGGGTCTCGACATCCAGCCTGAAGCCGTGCATACCGACCGGGTTCTTGATACCCAGCTGGCCGTCGATGGCGTAACCCCGGGGAATGACGTGAAGCAGCCTGCGGTCGCTGGGCACCTTGATGTTCTGGGCACAGGACAGGACTCGTTTCAGGTCGTCCCGGCGCACCAGGCGGTCGCCGTGGGTGATGGCCACCACCCCGCGGTTGTTGGTCGAGGTAACGTGTCTTCCGGTCACCCCGACGTAGGCCGATTCGACCTTATAGCCACATGCCTGCTCTGCTTT
>CAZXVG010000090.1:0-5326 GCA_964644205.1 uncultured Dehalococcoidales bacterium
GGGGGAAAATCTCCATAGCCTCGCCAATCGGTAAGGCGGTCATCGGTAAGCGCCAAGGAGACGTAGTCGAGGTAGCCGCCCCGGTGGGTAAGCTACGCTACCAGATTAAGCAGGTCGAGCACTAAAAGGCGCCGGTAGCGTAAAGGGGCACCGCCGACCAGCCGAACCCTGAATCTAGCGAGGGTTTATAATCCTGGGAAGTAGCTTGAGAATAAGGTTGGGCTTAGCGCTACCGGCCACGCTTTTTTCCAGGCTGGCCACGATGCGGGGCAGCCGGTCATAGGGCACGCCGACCACCATCTCCTCAGGCTTGTAGCGCCCGAAGGCCCGGCAGGCGATGTCCAGAAAGCTTATCCCAATCTTACCGGTGGTAATGGGCACGGCGATGACCCCGGAGCAGAGCGGCTCCCCGTGCACGGTATCAATCTCACCGGTCTCGAAGGCATCGAGGAAGAGGATTCGGCCAATCTGAAGCGGCGTCCCCACGAAGAGGACGACGTCCGGGGTAAAACCAGCCCGCTCCAGCGGGGCAAAGGCCAGGTAGCCGCCCCGGTCAGGGGCCCGCTCCCTGGTTAAATCCAGTAAGCGGTGCGCCGCCGCCCTGGAGGCGACCAGCTTTTCCCGGTTCACCAGAAAGCCTTCAAGGTCGCGTACCGGAGACTGGGCCATACCCAGGTGGGCCCGGCCGCCGCAGACGATGCTGCCCCCGGAGCAGTAGAAGGCGGCCCCGCGCCGGGCGCTCTGAATCATGATGCACAGCGTCGCCTTACGCCGCCAGCGCTTCAAATCCTGGGGCGCCTGAGGCATAACCGCCACCGCTACCGGGCTCCCGTCGAGCTCCAGGGTGGTCTTCAGCCTGGCGGAGGCTGCCTCTTTTTCCAGCTCCTTCCCCGGCTCAGTCATACCTGCATCGACTCCATAACCGTATCCGCTACCCGCTATTCTAACCCGGTATGACGTTTTCATGAAACCCAACCTGACCGGCATCAATGGTTGGAGAGGCGGAACAGACGGCGGGCGTTGGCCGTGGTCTCCCGGGCGATTTGCTCCGGGGGCACCCCCCTGATTTCAGCCAGCAACCCTACCGTAAGCGGCAGGAAGGCCGGCTCATTACGCTTCCCGCGGCGGTCCTGGGGCGGCAGGAAGGGGCTATCGGTCTCCACCACCAGCCTGTCCTGGGGGAGGCTCCTTATCATGCCGTGCTTACTGCTGGAGGCGGGATACCCGATATAGGCACCGAGGGAAATAAAGAAGCCCATGTCCAGATACTGCCGGGCGGTGTCGATATCCCCGTTATAGCAATGAATCACCCCCCGGGGCTGTCCCCGTAAAGGCTGGTGGCACGACGTCCAGTCGCGGAGCAGGGGCAGCATCCGCTCTTCCGCCTGGCGGCAGTGAATAACCACCGGCAACTCAAGCTCCGCCGCCAGCTCTAGCTGCCACTTGAGCACCCGGAGCTGCTCCTCCCGGGGCGAGTAGTCCCGGTAGAAGTCCAGGCCCACCTCGCCGATGGCGACCACCCGGGGGTGCCCGGCAAGCTGGGCCAGGCGAGCCACATCCGCCTCAGCCACCCCACCCGCCTCGTGGGGATGGAAGCCGACCGCAGCCAGAACCTCGGCGTGGCTCTCCGCCAGCCTAATCGCTTCGCGGCTTGAGCCGAGGTCGATACCCACATTGATAGTGGTAACCACCCCGCACTCCCGGGCCCGAGCGATGACATCGGCGCGGTCTTCGTCGAAGGGGGCCATATCCAGGTGAGCGTGAGTATCTATGATAGAGAGTCTTTTCCCGGCCAGTGTGCCTGCTCCTTGATAGTAAAAGCCAACAAAGCACCCTGTTTGGGACCAGTTATCAAGAAGCCCGGCGCTGATAGTCCCTGCCTTACGGCTAGCAATCGGGTGCCGTAGATAAAGAAAAAGCTACCCACCAACCCACCAAGGATGCTGGTGGATAAACTCTGGTTAGCCAACGACTAACAACGAGGGGAGCCGTTTAGTGTCTCTGTCTGGCCCCCCTCTCAGTCACCTTAACTAGGCTTTACCGATGCGGAACACCTTGGTCCCGCAGACGGGGCACTCGCCCTGAGTGGCCGGGCGCCCGTTCTTCATGGTTATAGACCTGGGATTCTTAACTTCAACCTTTCTTCGGCACTTGACACAATAAGCCTGCATTTTAATTAACCTCCTTACTGGTAAGACCTCAGCCAAGAGAGTATCACATAGCCAGGCATTAGTCAATAGGTTTTCCCCGAGATTGGCCGGAAATTGACTAAAAATCCCGGCGCTAACCGGGAAAACCACCCCCGAGGCGGCCCGTCAGGCGAAAACCCGCCTTGTTTCCACAAGCCCACCCCCTGTGCTAAAATTCCCTGTCACGGGCTAGTCCGTCTCGGCTAGCCCTAGCGGTGTTTGGGGAGGAAAATGCTAGAGCTAGCGCCACTACTGAAACTCATCGAGGAAATGCCCGCCTACCGCAGGCTTAAGGACGGCCTGCGGCGTCCGGGCAACAACCTGACGCTAACGGTGCTCGAAGCCGCCAAGCCCTACCTCATGGCCGCCCTCTACCAAGACCTAAGGAGACCGCTCCTTGTGGTTACCGCCCAGCCGGAGGCGGCTAAAAACCTCTACGAACAGCTTCTCGCCTGGGGCGGCGCCGGGGCGGGGCTCTTCCCCGAGCCGGATAGCCTTCCCTACCAGCGCATCGCCTCGGACACCTCGGCTGAGCCGGGGCGGCTCAAGGTGCTCTCGACCCTGGCCTGCCCCCACGGAGACCGGAGGGCGCCCCTGGTGGTTACCTCGGCGCTCGCCCTGATGCAGAAGACGGCCCGGTACGGCGACTTCAGCGGCGCCTGCCACACCATAAAGGTAGGCCAGGAGATAGAGCCGCTCGACCTCCTGCGGCGCTGGGAGACCATGGGCTACCGGCTGGAGAACCTGGTAGAGGTGCCCGGCACCATCAGCCACCGGGGGGGCATCGTTGACATCTACCCGGCGTCCCGCGAGCTACCGGCGAGGCTGGAGTTCTACGGTAACACGGTGGACAGTATCCGCCTCTTCGACCCGCTGACCCAGCGCTCGCAGGAAACACTACCCTCGCTCTCCGTGACCCCGGCCACGGAGCTCTTAAAGCCGCTACAAAGCCACCGGGAAGAGCTAGCGGCCATACTTGCCGGGACTGACCTAAAGAGCTGTAACCCCGAAGCCGCCGAGCAGTTCCGGGAGGACTTCTCCCGGCTCATCGAGGGGGAGAGGCTGAGCGACCTTACCTTCTACGCCCCGCTCTTTAACCAGGACAGTATCCTGAGCTACCTGGGCCCGGAGGTGCTGATAATACTCGATGAGCCCCGGAGCCTGAAAGAAGCCGCCGAGGACCTGGAAGACAAGGCCGGGGGGCTACGCGCCGAGAGGCTGCGCCGGGGCGAGCTACCGGCCAACTTCCCGGTGCCCTATTTCACCTGGGAGGAGCTTAGCGCCAGAATGTCGGGCAGGCAGCTTCTTACCCTGGCCGGCTGGAGCGCCGCCCCCGAGGCGAGGCCGCTCCGCCTGAACTTCAGCCCCGCCCCCGTCTACGCCGGGCAGCTCGCCGCCTTGATGAGAAAGGCAAAGAAGCTCTTAAGCCAGAAACAGCGCCTCATCCTGATAAGCCACCAGGCAAGCCGCCTCGCCGAGCTTTTTAGCGAAGAGGACATAATCGCCCCGCCCCTCGACCGGATTAGGGAGATACCACCCCCCGGCTCGCTAACCCTGCTCCCGGGCTCGCTGGCCAGGGGCTGGAGCCTGACGGGCAGCACCCACCTTCTGACCGACTACGAAATCTTCGGCTTTACCAAGGAGCGCCGCCCGGTCACCAGGCGCCCGGTGCCCCGTTCAAGGCTGCTTAAGGAGCTAACCCCCGGCGACTACGTGGTGCACATCGAGCACGGCATTGCCCGCTTTTACGGCGTAACCACCCTGGAGACCGACCACAGCCGGAAGGAATACCTGGTGCTCGGCTACGCGGCTGACGACAAGCTCTACGTACCCACCGACCAGGTACACCGCGTCAGCCGCTACCTGGGCGCAAGCGACCGGCCGCCGGTGTTGAGCCGTCTGGGCACCCAGGAGTGGGCGCGCATCAAGGAGAGAACCAGGGAGGCGGTAGCCAGCATCGCCCGGGAGCTACTCAGCCTCTACGCGGCGAGAGAGGTCGCCGCCGGCTTTGCCTTCTCCCCCGATACCGTATGGCAGGCCGAGCTTGAGGCCTCCTTTCCCTACGTGGAGACTCCAGACCAGGTCGAGGTACAGCGGCAGGTAAAGGAGGACATGACCCGGGCCAAGCCCATGGACAGGCTGGTCTGCGGGGACGTCGGCTACGGCAAGACGGAGATAGCCATCCGGGCCGCCTTCAAGGCGGTCATGGACGGGAAACAGGCGGCGGTGCTGGTGCCGACCACGGTGCTCGCCCAGCAGCACCTGACCACCTTCCGCCAGAGGCTGAGCGCCTTCCCCTTAAGAATCGAGGTGCTGAGCCGCTTTAAGACGCCCCGGGAGCAAGAGTCCATCCTCGAAGACCTGGCCCGGGGCCGGGTGGACATCTGCATCGGCACGCACCGCCTACTGCAAAGGGACGTTATCTTCAAGGACCTGGGGCTACTCATCATCGACGAGGAGCAGCGCTTCGGGGTGAGCCACAAGGAATACCTCAAGCAGAAGCGGCGGGAGGTTGACGTGCTCACCCTGAGCGCCACCCCCATCCCGCGCACCCTGCACATGTCCCTGGTGGGGATACGGGACATCAGCACCATGGAGACGCCCCCCGAAGACCGCCTGCCCATCAAGACCTACGTCGCCCCATACGACGAGAGCCTCGTCCGGGAAGCCATCCTCCGCGAGCTGGAGAGGAACGGTCAGGTCTTCTTCGTCCACAACCGGGTGGAGACCATCCGGGCGGTCGCCGATAGGCTTCAGTCCCTGGTGCCGGAGGCCAACCTGGCTATCGCCCACGGTCAGATGCCCGAGGGCGAGCTGGAAGCGGTCATGACCGACTTTACTAAAGGCAAGATAGACGTCCTGATAACCACCACCATCATCGAGTCCGGGCTGGATATGCCCAATGTCAATACCCTCATCGTGAACAAGGCCGACCGCTTCGGGCTTACCCAGCTCTACCAGCTCCGGGGGCGAATCGGCCGGGGGGCCAACCTCGCCCACGCCTACTTCCTCTACGACCGGGGCCAGCGTCTCAGCCACACCGCCGAGAAGCGCCTCAAGGCCATCTTCGAAGCCACCGAGCTCGGCGCCGGTTTTAACATCGCCCTGAGAGACCTGGAAATCAGGGGCGCCGGCAC
>CAZXVG010000091.1:0-5326 GCA_964644205.1 uncultured Dehalococcoidales bacterium
GATGCATGATAATAATGGCTACGGAGCCAATCAAAGCGTAAATCAGATATTCAAGTGGAAACCGATTTAAAATGGTAAGCGGCACCAGCACCACGTAGGTGCCTACCGCCGCAGAGATGGAAGCCAGAGAGACAAACTTGGTGAGCCCGGCGCCGATAATAAATATCTCGCCGCCTAAGAGCGCCACCGGGGGAAACAGGGCCGCCATGCCCCCGAAAAAGGTAGCCACCCCCCGGCCACCACCGCGAAACCTGAGAAATATCGAGCGGCTGTGTCCGGCCATGGCCGCCAGCGCGGCGATAACCTGGGCCACCAGCACCCCCCAGTGAACACCGTTCACCACCAGATAGTCATTACCTATAATCAGCCCGGCAATCAGTACGGCGACGGCCCCTTTGGTCAGGTCCAGGAAAAAGACCAGCGCCGCCGCCCGGCCACCCGCCGTCCTGAGCACGTTGGTCGTCCCCATCTTGCCGCTACCATGCTGCCTGACATCCACCCCGGCCATACGCCGGCTGACCAGTATCCCGAAGGGAATGGAGCCCAGAAGATAGCCAATTACCCCGACGAGGACAAACTTGGCAGCTATCATGACCCCTCCCTCGCCTTAAAGACAAAGCGGAGCGGCGTGCCGCTAAAACCGAAGGCCCGGCGCAGCCGGTTCTCAAGGTAGCGCTGGTAGGAGAAGTGCACCAGCTTAGGGTAATTCACAAAAAAGACAAAGGTCGGCGGGTCTACCTCAGCCTGAGTGGCGTAGAGGACCTTTAGCTGGCGGTTACCCTTCCGGGGCAGGCCGTGAGAAGCCACCGCCTCCTGAACGACACTGTTAACCTGCGCAGTAGACAGGCGCCTTCGCCTCTCCTTAGATATCTGAACCACCTGAGGCATTATCTTATTCACCCCCCGCCCGAGCTTCGCCGAAACACACAGCACCGGCGCGTAAGTCATAAACCGGAACTGGCCCTTAACGTAGCGGTCATAGCTAGCTATATCCCCCCCCTGAACCAGGTCCCACTTATTAACTACTATTATAATCCCCTTGGCCGCCTGCTGGATATAACCCGCAATATGCATATCCTGAGCGGTAACCAGCTGCTCCGCATCCAGCACCAGAAGAGCGATGTCGGCCCGCTCAATAGCCTTAAGCGACCGGATGACGCTGTACTGCCCCACCCCACCACCTATCCGTCCCCGCCGCTTGATGCCGGCTGTATCAATAAGTAGCACACTTTTACCCTCAAAGTCAACCAGGGTGTCGATGGCGTCCCGGGTGGTTCCCGGCGCGCTATCGACAATGGCCCGCTCATCGCCCAGCAGCGCGTTTAAGAGCGTCGACTTCCCCACGTTGGGCCGGCCGACAATGGCGACCTTAATCGCCTCCGGCCCGGCGTCAGCCGGCGCTACCGGCGGCAGGAGGGCCCCGACCCGCTCCGATAGCTCGGAGATACCCCGGCCGTGGTAGGCGCTGATGGCCACCGGCTCCCCCAGACCCAGTTCGTAGAACTCCACCACCCCACCCTCAGAGCGGTCGTTATCCGCCTTATTGGCCGCCAGCACCACGGGCTTACCCGCCTTACGCAGCCGGTCGGCTATCTCCAGGTCGACGGGGGTCACGCCATCCCTGACATCGGTGAGAAAGATGATGGCATCCGCCTCCCGGGTAGCCACCTCGACCTGCTGGTTAACCACCTGGGCCATGGCTGAGCCGGGGCTCGGCTCCAGGCCCCCGGTATCCACCACGGTGAAGTCACCCCCGGCCAGGCTGACATCGGCCATGATGCGGTCGCGGGTCGTCCCCGGCACGTCATCAACGATGGCTATCCGCTTACCCGCCAGGCGATTAAGCAGGGTGGACTTACCCACGTTCTGCCTACCGACAATGGCTACAACCGGCTTGGTCATGCTAACCTCTAAGCTACCCCCCAGAAACAATAAGACCCCCCGACATCCTCCTCTAAGGCGAAAGGCAACCCGACAGGCAGGGGAGACAAGATAACATGCTGCTTTACGGCGCCAGCTCCTGAGCAAACCGGACACTGGGGGGCTCAATCTCGGTGCGGGTAATCTTCCTCAGCTCGCTGATAGTGTCCCGAAACTCCTGGGTAAAGGCGTTATACTCCATCACCATCCGGTTATACTGGTCTTTAGTCTCCTGGGGTATCTCCACCTTCCCGGCGATGTCGTAGAACTGCTCGATAAACTCATAGTAGTGGTTGTTCACCAGCCACAGCTCGTTGAGGTAGATGTAGAGGTAAGCCTGAGGGCGGCCGCTTCTGACATCGCTCTCAATGCGGTTGATAAAGCTATCGCACCAGGTATTGAAAACCCGCTTCGCCATGTCACAGGCCCGCGCCCAGTCCCACACCTTGGGATTATCAATGGTGAAGAGGGTGGCGATAATGGCAAAGATGGAGAGCGAGGAATCGCCCATGAAACGGCGGTTAAAATAGCCGGACATCTGCCTCAGCCTCGAGAGCGAAAGCTCAAGCCGCTGCTTTCTGGTGCTGGTGATGGCTACCGCCAGACCACTGGCCAGAATGGCAATCAGGATGGGGGCCAGGGTGGAGACGGGCCAGCGATACCCGGCACCGACCAGCGCTATCACCGTGATAACAATGGGCCACCAGAGCCAGCTAGCCATGTTTCTCGATACGTTCATTGCTCTCCCCCCTCGTCAGTATCCGGGCAGCGGTATCTCCAGGCTACCCAGCATCATAGCCAAGAGAGCCTTCTGCAGGTGCAGCCTGTTCTCAGCCTGGTCGAAGACCACCGACCTCGGGCCGTCCAGAATGCTCGGCGACACCTCTTCGCCACGGTGCGCCGGCAGGGGATGCATCAGTATGGCATCCTCCTTGGCTAAAGACATAAGCTCATCGTTCACCTGATAACGGCGAAACACGCGGCGTCTCTCCGCCGCCTCCGCCTCCTGCCCCATGCTCGTCCAGACATCGGTGTAGATAACATTGGCGCCGCCGGCGGCCTCCGCCGGCTCCTCGGTAAGCACTATTCCGGCGCCGCTGGCAGTAGCGTAGCCCTGAGCCAGACTCAGTATCTCATCACGCACCCGGTAACCGGACGGCGAAGCAATGCGGAAGTTAACCCCGCTCAGGGCGCAGGCCAGCATGAGGCTGTTAGCCACGTTATTACCGTCACCGATATAGGCCAGGACGAGACCGCTAAGCTCGTGCTTCTTCTCGCTGATGGTGAGCAGGTCGGCCAGCGCCTGGCAGGGGTGCTCCAAATCCGAGAGGGCGTTAATCACGGGCACCCCGGCATGAGCGGCCAGGGTCTTAAGGGTCTGGTGAGAAAAGGTGCGCACGGCCAGGGCGTCGACATAGCGGCTGAGCACCCGGGCGATATCGGGAACCGACTCGCGCTCCCCCAGCCCGACCTCAGCCGGAGATAGATATATGCTGTTCCCCCCCAGCTGCCGCATGGCCAGCTCAAAGCTGACCCTGGTGCGTAGCGACGGCTTCTCAAACATGATGGCTAAGGTCTTACCGACGAGCGGAGAGATACGGCCGCCGGCCTTGATATCGATAGCATCGCGGAGAAGCAGCTTAATATCCTCGCTAGCGAGGTCGGATATAGAAAGCAGGTCCTTACCCAGCAAGGTAGCCCCCTTTTTTATATGCCCATAGTATACCACGAAAACCGTATCTTCAATAAGCGGAACCGGGGGGATAAGCCGCCCTTTACTAGCTAGAGGAAACCTGTTTTAATGGGGATGACAGAGGCAGGGCTATGAAGCAGGTAATCATGCGCCCCATCGGGGTCATACATTCACCCTACCAAGAGACCCGGAATATGCCCATCCAGGGGACCTTCGACAACGGGGTAGAGGCCTGGCTGGAGCTAAAGAAGGAGTACGCCGCGGGGCTCAAGGACCTGGACGGATTCAGCCACGCCATAATCATATACTACTTTCACCGCTCGCCCAGGGAGGAGACCACCGGCAGGCCATTCCTGGAAGAGCAGAGGCACGGCATCTTCGCCATCAGGAGCCCGCACCGCCCCAACCACATCGGGTTTTCGGTGATAAAGATTAAGCGGATAGAGGGAAACCGACTCTATTTCACCGAGGTGGACGTCCTGGACGGAACGCCGCTTCTGGATATCAAACCCTATGTCAGCTACTTCGACCGCCGAGAGAACGTTATCTCAGGCTGGCTGGAAAAGCACTTTAAGGACGGGATTCCAGACAAGACGGTCATCCCGTGATGATAAGGCGCTAACGGCGGCGCTTACAGGAGGCCAGATATGGGCGAAGAGGAAAAGACCACCAGCGAAAGGTTCACCGTCTCCGGGGACGACCTCGTCGAGAAAATAAAGCAGCTCATCCACGAAGGTAACATAAGACGGGTGCGCCTCATCTACAAAGGGAACACGATATTCGACATCCCGCTCTCCATAGGGGCCCCGGCCGCCGCCGCCATCGTCATAGCCGCCCCGGTGCTGGCGGCTATCGGCGCCTTTGCCGCCCTGGCCACCGAATGCACCCTCGAGGTGGAGAAGGTCGGGGAATCAAAGTCCACATAGCGGGAGAGGTATCCTTAAGGAATGGCCAGCGTTTGTAAAGGAAGCTATATCCTCCTCGTTACCCTGGCCCAGGGGAGCACCATCAGGGCCGGAAGCCTGCCCCCTAGCTACTTCCCGGCGGGTAGCTACGCCTACGTGGGCTCGGCTATGGGCGGCTTCGAACCCAGACTCAAGCACCACCTCGGGGCGGGGAAGAAGCACCACTGGCACATCGACTATCTCCTGGAGAGGGCCAGCATCATCGGCGTAATCCTCTGCCAGACCGAAGCCAGGGTGGAATGCACCATCGCCCAGGCCCTCAGCCGGCAGTTCGAGGGCATCCCCGGCTTCGGCTCAAGCGACTGCCGGTGTCCGAGCCACCTCTTCCTCTCGCCCGACGCACACCGAATGGAGCAGGCCGCCTTGGAGATAGTCAACTCGCTAGCCGCAGCCAGAAGGATACACCGGCTCTATCCCGATTACTCAGAGGAAGGGGAATCGCCGCCCTTTCGGTTAGGGCAGATTACGGAGCACTGCTCGCAACTCTCGTCGCACGGCTCGGGGTGAATAATGACGCTGCTTCCGGGAAGCCGGCTCTTTATGTCAGCCTCAACCCGGTCGCAGATCTCATGCGCCCGCGCCAGACTGATTTTCCGGTCGAACACCAGATGAAGGTCAACATGGTAGTGGCTCCCGGCACGGCGCGTCCTTAGCTTGTGAAACCCGGCCACCTGCCTAGCGTAAGCCTCCAGACAGTCTCTAATGACCGCCTCCTGCTCCGGGGAGAGCCTGGCATCGACCAGCCCCG